>PHBE01000015.1 GCA_002841885.1 Deltaproteobacteria bacterium HGW-Deltaproteobacteria-18 | reverse complement strand
GCCTGCCCTCCCTAGGTGAAAGGCCCGTGCGGCCACATTGGGCCGAGGAATGATGGTCCGAGGGCGAGAAATGGCGGCCACGGGGGACGAAGAAGGGCGGCCACGGGGGGCCGCCCCTACGTGTTGATGTTGGGGACGGGAAATTTATTGCACGAATTTCAGGTGAGGATTTTTATGCCAAGACTGATCTACATCATGGGGCCTTCGGGCTGCGGAAAGGACTCTCTCATGGCCGAGGTCCGGTTGCGGCTTCCCGCCGAAGCGCCTGTCGTCTTCGCTCACCGTTATATCACCCGCCCGGCCGATGCGGGCGGTGAAAATCATGTCGCCTTGAGGCGGGCCGAATTCCAGCTTCGACTGTCACGCGGACTTTTCGCCCTGCACTGGGAAAGCCACGGTTTCGCCTACGGCGTTGGTCGGGAGATCGACATCTGGATGGAGGCGGGGCTGAGCGTGGTGGTGAACGGTTCGCGCGGGGCATTGTCCGAGGCGCTCAAAGCCTATCCGGGTCTGCTGCCCGTGCTGGTCGAAGTGCCCGAGCAGATTTTGCGCGAACGTCTGGGCGCACGCGGTCGCGAGGATGCCGGGGAAATAGAGGCCCGGCTGGAGCGGGCGACCATGGCTGTGATCGAAACACCCGCCCTGACCCGTTTCGACAACTCCGGCCCCCTGGCCGAACGCGGCCAGGCCCTTGCCAGGCTGCTTCTTGAAACCACCCTGAACGGCAGGACATCATGACCATGCTCTCACCCGAACCGACCATAGATCCTTCAGCCGTCGTTACCGACAGCACCCTCGGCGACTGGACCGAAATCGGCGCCCAGACCGAGATCATCTCATCGGCCATCGGGGACTACTCCTACTTCTGCGACCGCTGCCACGTCATGTACACCACGGTGGGCAAGTTCTGCTCCATCGCCAACCACGCCCGACTGAATCCGAGCAACCATCCCACATGGCGGGCTACCCAGCATCATTTCACGTATCGCAGTTCCAAATTCGGCATGGGCCCTGATGAAGACGAATTTTTCGCCTGGCGGAAAAAACATGGCGTGACGCTCGGTCATGACGTCTGGATCGGCCACGGGGCGCTGATCATGCCCGGCGTGACCGTGGGTACGGGTGCGGTGGTGGCCTCGGGTGCCGTGGTCACGAAGGATGTGCCGGACTACGCTATTGTCGCCGGAGTGCCGGCGAAACCCATCAAGTACCGCTTCCCCCGCGAAACCCAGGAAAAATTGCTGGCTCTGGCCTGGTGGGACTGGGAACACGAACGCCTGGTGGCGGCGCTGAATGATTTTCGTGAGATGAGGGTTGAGGCGTTTGTGGAGAAGTACGGGTGAGAAGAGGGATGGTGACCTGCTTTCTGACGGTCATTCTTTTCCAAGTGCCTCCAAATCGGCCAGATCCTTCTTTCTTCCGGAAGCTTTCTTGTTTTGAACGTATTGATCGAGGCCTATGAAATACACTGGGATATCGCCGTACTTGCCTTCTTCACGGCTCATATAAGCATCTTCCCAGGAAACTCCAGATATCGACGTCATGATGTCAACCCGGATTGGAGGATATCCCAATTGAATAATATTCTCTGGATTTGTAAAATCTTCCAATTTCAGACCTGCAGAACCAAAACCGAATTCATTGAGAGCTTTTAAAATCAAATATGCATTTTTTGAATCTGATTTGACGAATATGTCAAGATCTCCAGTATATCTAGGTGCTCCATAATATGCCAGTGCGTATCCTCCAACTATGAGATACTCCACGTTATGATCGTTGAACAACGCAAGCAACTCTTTGAAGTCTTTCTGCACTTCCATGAGCTTGTCTCCTTAAAAATTCAACTGCGGATAGCCTTTCTTCTTGAGTTTTACTCTGCCAGTATATCAAGTCATCTATTTGCGATTCTTCTTTAATATTTTTTATTCGTGCAATTTTTTTGATCATATGTATTTTTCTCTTGAAAAATTAAAAGATCACTACGTAAAAATTATTTTTTACGTGTATCTTTCACGTACACGCCTTTGTCCCGTCGGGCGATTTATGGTTGCGCTGCCGTGGCGCGGAAAACATACTCAGGTCTGATAACCCGGCATTATTGCAGGACGCAAGAACAAACGCGGCGGGGACCGAAGCGTGTGGCGGGCATTGTCGAGAAAGTCTGCGTCAAGGTATCCGGGTAAGCGCGAATCGTTCCAGGATGGTGAACGGTTCTTCCGGGCACGCCTGGCGAAAAACGCAGATGTCCCGCACTGGAACGGCCTTGTGAAGGATGGGGGCGAGGAGTGCGGTGAGTCCGGTTCGAATGCGCTCCCGTTCTTGGGGATCGTGGATGCTGCCGGTCAGGGTCAGGTGGAAGCGCATTTCTTCCAGTACGTAGGGGTAGCCCCAGAGAGTCAGCAGGCGCTCCTGATTCGGCGTCAGGCCTTTGGCGCGGCGGCGGGCAAGTTCATCGGGTGATGGCGGGCGGCGGAAATGGTCCGGGACAGTGACGCAGATGCGTGCCAGGTCTTCAAGTTCCGGGCATGGCGCGGTCAGGGTCAGGGCGAAGAATGAGCCCAGTTCGGCAAGTTCAAGGCCAGGCAGGTCGAAGGCTCGCATTCTTGCGGCGATGTGGCCCACGTTTTCCAGCAATGCAGATTCATCATGCTGGTCGGACAGAAAGAAGGGCGGCTTCAGGGTGGCATGCAGCCCGTAGCGTCTCGGGCTTGCGGTCAGTTCCCGGAATCGTTCGGGTGCGATGTCCGGCAGGCATGGCTGCGTGACTTCGTCTGGCCCGCTTGCGTGACGGCCAAGGATTTCAGAGCCGACTCTGTCCGGCGTGCTGCCTTTTTTCGGGGCAAAATATATGGCGTAGCGGGCTTCAGACACAAATCCAACCTTCTGTCAGTGCAAGTTTCGGCCAACATGAATATCCCCCAATGAAAGGGGTCCAGGGGACTCGTCCCCTGGCCGCCGGAGGCATCTCTTCATTCCTACATCACCTGCCTGCCTTCTCTCCACACTGCAACAACCACGGGCACATCGTCCACCATCCTGACCCGCAGAAAATCCGCGCGCCTGCCGGGGAGCAGTTCGCCCCGGTCGGTGAGGCCAAGGGCGCGGGCCGGACTCGACGTGACGGTGGCCAAGGCCGCGTGCAGGGGCATGCACAAACGCTGTGCCATGACGAAAGGCACCTGCAGGAGGCTGGCAGGCATTGGTACAGCACAGGGATGGCATTTATGAGTCCGGTTCAGACGAAAAGTTTGCGCAGACGCTGGGAAATGAGGTCGATGGCTGTCACGGAGATGATGATCAGGATCATGATGGCGCAGGTCTGGGCGAAGTAGAAGCCGCGGATCATTTCCCACAGCACGACCCCGATTCCGCCGGCACCGACGATGCCGAGCACCGTGGCTGAACGCACGTTGGATTCGAAGCGGTAGAGGGAATAGGATATCCACAGTGGAAGCACCTGCGGGATGACGCCGAAAATGACCTCTTCGATCACGGTCGCACCCGTCGAGCGGATGCCTTCAACGGGTTGCGGGTCGATGGCCTCGACGGCTTCGGAAAAGAGCTTGGCCAAAACTCCGGTGGTGTGGACCCAGAGGGCCAGGACGCCGGCAAACGGGCCGAGTCCCACGGAGACCACGAAGAGCATGGCAAAGACCACTTCATTTATGGCCCGGCATGCATCCATGGCGCGGCGGACAGGCTGGTAGATCCACCAGGGGGCGATGTTTTCCGAACTCAGGATGCCGAAAGGTACGGCGCAGACAACGGCCAGAAACGTGCCCCAGACTGCAAGGTGGAAGGTGACGATGATTTCTTCCAGGTAGAGTCGCCAGTCGGCAAAATTTGGTGGGAAAAAGTCGCCGGCCAGGGTGGCCATGTTTCCCGCATCCGTGATGAGCGCCATGGGACGCATGTCAGCCCCTTCCCAGGACCAGGCCAGAATGGCCAGGACGATGGCCCAGCCCGTCAGTTTGGACAGGGATGACTGCACGCTGCGGGGCGGGCGGGTATCGACGAGAATCGTGTTCTGAACATTCATGAATGCATCCTTGAATGCGGCCAGCCTGATGTGGCCGACCGCATGTGATGGAGGAGATGTCTAGATCTTGGCTTTGATGGCTTCGAGCTTGGCGTCGATTTCAGCGAGCATCTTGGATTTTTCTTCGGCGGAGATGGTCGTGTCGCCTTCAACCTTGACGCGCTTTTTGAAGAGCTCCAGCTGGCGGATGGGCAGAAGCTGGTCGTTGTTCGACTCCTTGAAAGGAGCCCAGCCCAGTGCCTTCAGCACGGCGACTTCGCTTTCCTTGCCGGTGGTGCCGTAGGTCATGAGGAAGTTTCTGATCTTGGCCTTGGTGGCCTCGGGCAGATCCTTGCGCCAGACCAGCGGATCGCTGGGGATGAGCGGGGAGGTCCACACGACCTTGATCAGGCCGCGCTTGTCGGGGTGGGTCACATTCAGGCGAGCCAGATTTTCACTATTGTTGGTGGCCACATCCACCTGCTTGTTGGCGACGCTCAGGGCGTTGGTTTCGTGGTTGGCGCTGACCACGTTCTTGAAGATCTTTTTGGGATCGACCTTGTTCACTGCGAACACGTAGTAGCTGGGCACGAGGAAGCCGGAGGTGGAGTTGGGGTCGCCGTTGCCAAAAGAAAGGCCGGCGGCGTTCTTGAGTACGTCTTCCAGGGAATTGAGCGGAGAATCCTTGTGCACGATGAGGTGCGAATAATATCCGGGCTCACCGTCTGCGGGAACGGTCTGGGCGAATATTTCACCATCGGCGCGGTCGATAGCTTCCATGGCGCTCTTGTTGCCGTACCAGGCCACCTGCACCTTGTTGAAACGCATGCCTTCGATGATTCCGGCATAGTCGGAGGCGAAGAAGGCGTTGATCTTGAGCCCGGTGGCCTTTTCCATGTCGGCCAGGAAGGGATTCCAAACGGTCTTGAGATTCATGGAGGCTTCGGTGGAAATGATGCCGAAATTGATCTCTTTCATCTCGGCAGTAGCGGTCTGGACGCCAAAAAACGCCAGAAGGATGAACAGGCCACATAGTTTGCGAAACATTCTCTACTCCTTTGCAGTGCGGATGGTCGTTATGCCGCGGCAGGTGCCGGGGCGGGTTGGTTTTGATTGTTTTTCGCCTGATGGCGCATGGCGTTGTCCACGGCGGGGGAGAAAAGCTCCTCGGTTTCCGATCCGTAGATTTCCTTCAGAAAAGACGGTGTCAGGGCGGTGCTCGGACCGTCGTAGACGACGCGGCCATGGCGCAGGGCGATGGTACGGGGGCAGTAGCGGATGGCGTATTCGACCTGATGCAGGGAGACGATGACGGTAATTTTGTCCTCGCGGTGAATCTGCGCCAGAATGTCCATGACAACCCGCGACGATTCCGGATCCAGGGAGGCGATGGGTTCATCGGCCAGAAGGACCTTGGCCCGCTGGGTCAGTGCGCGGGCGATGGCCACGCGCTGCTGCTGCCCGCCGGACAGAGTCGAGGCCCGCTGCCAGGCCTTGTCGGCCATGCCGACGCGTGCCAGGGACTCCATGCCGAGACGGCGCTCCGTCGGGGGGAAGAGGTTGGACACTGCCCGCCAGGTGGGGACCCGGCCCAGAGCGCCCATGAGCACATTGGTCATGACCGACAGGCGGTCGACCAGATTGAACTGCTGGAAGATGACCCCTACCTCGGTGCGCACCTTGCGGGCATTCTTGGACAGTTTCCCGTCGCGCTGCATGATGTGGCTCAGGACTTCAATCTGTCCACCGCTGTCCGCATCACCGCACATCAGACCGCTGATGTGGCGCATGAGGGTCGACTTGCCGGAACCGGAAGAACCGATGAGGGCGACCATCTCCCCGCTCTCCACGGTGGCGTTGATATTGTCGAGTCCCTTTGTGCTTCTGAAAGTCTTGGTCAGTTGCTTGATCTGAATCATGGCGTTCCCTCTTGTTTTGCTTTTTTTAGGAGACGTCTGTGACGGAATCATGTCTGCGGCATGACAAGTTTGCCGCAACTGGTGTAGACAAATTATTATTTCATCTAATGTTTTTTATATGTTAGAAATTTTAAGGAAGTTTCTGGCAAGGGCTGAAGGGCAAGGGTTCGTATCCCGGCGTGTGGTTATAAAAAAAACTACGCGCGCAAGTTTTTAAAATATTTCATGGAGTGGTAAAGCTTGCCCGGTCCAGTATTATGGCTTAATGTACTTTTCTGATTTGCGTATGGAGAACATTTTGTAATTTTTATTTGTTTTATATTTTATTTTAGAAGACTTATATATATTCTTACTGCTTATATTTTGAGGTATTATTGTGTCGCACAAGCTTATAAAAAAAGAAATTGCTCCTGTTTATGACAGAATAGTCATAAATTTTCTGCAAAATCAAAATGGTTCTTTTTTTGTTGTTACCAATGATGAGATATTCGTAAGGACAATGCGCGGCGCATTGCGTACCATGGGACTGAATTACGATTCTTTGTCTGTGGCGCATGCTTCGTCGGATATTGGAAAGAAGTGCCGAGAACTTTTGGATACCCGTTCGCAAGTGGTCATGTTTATTGAATCTAAAATTAATGGAAGATCCAATGTTTTTGACTTCAAATCGTTGAAGGATGTTTTTCGAAACAGGTTGAAAATAATATGTATTACTCCAGAAGTTTCTGAAGAATATGTTTCATTTATTGCAGAAAATGATGTTGATTCCATCATTGTAAAGCCAATTTCGATCAATAACATAATACAAAAAATTGCTTTTACAATAAAACCAACAAACATGTTTCACGTAGAAGTTGAGAGTATAAGAGAATTGATAGAAAAAGGGGACTTCGAAGAAGCTGCTTCAAGGATAGATATGCTGCTTGAGGAAAAGCCAAGTAGTTCTATCTGTATGATTCTCAAGGGGGACATTTCCAGAAAAAATGGAAAGTTTGAAGATGCTGAATTATTTTATAAGGAAGCGGTCAAGGAATCCCGACTCAATTTGAAGCCGCTGCAAAAGCTTGCCGATCTCTACGCAGAGACCAATAATTCAAAAGAGTACATCAAGTACATGCTTCTGATGGATAAAATATCCCCACTGAATCATAAGAGAAAGATCGACATTGGAGAGCAGTACAGCAAGGATGGTCAAGAAGACAAAGCCAAGAAATTCTATCAGGATGCGGTCAGCATAGTTCGTTCCCAGGCAAATGACATGCTTGCCTCGACGCTCATGGATATCGGTATTAAATTGCGTGAAATCAATCCTGAGCAAAGCATCCTTTTCATGAATCAGGCGCTTGAAACAAAAGGCAGTGACATGACCCGTGAAGACCTGTGGATGGTCAATGAAATGGGGGTCTCGCTTCGCAAGAAAGGGGATTGGAAGGGCGCGGTGCAGACCTATCGGCAGGCGCTGGATGTGATCCCGAATGAGGGTGGGTTGCACTACAACATGGGAATGGCCTATGCTCAGGGAAAAGAGCACTACAAGGCTGTCTGTGAGTTCGAGAAAGCGATTTCCGCCTCTCCTGACCTGCTTCAGGAGTCTCCGCTTATTCCTTTCAATATCGGGATGGTCTATTTTCAGATGAATCGACTTCAGGAAGTGGAGCGATTCATGAAAACTGCATTGAAGTGCGATCCGGGATTCGATCGGGCCAAGACAATTCTTGGAAAGATTGGCTCCAAGCAGGACTGATACAAAGAAACATTCTTTTTTACCCATTCGCTTCAAAAGATTGGAATGTGACAGCGGATTCATGCCTGAACGCAAAGTTGAAATTGCGTTCAGACATGAATCCGCTGTTTTGCTTTTGAGATCAGGCTAGGATTTTGGCAATGCGTCTATTTGATTTTATCCCTCACCGCATCAAAGGCGGGCTTTCCGTCCACGGTCAGGACCCCTTCAAGCCACTTGGCGACGGTTTCAGGGTTTTCTGCGATCCAGGTCCGCGCCACATCGACAGGGTCCTTCTTTTCGAAGCCGAACGCGTAAATCCAGGCGCTCTGGATTTCGGCCGGAACATAAAAATTGCTCAGAAACGCTCGCGCCTGCGGGTATTTTTCGGCAAAGTCGTTGCTGGCCACTGTGTAGACAACACTTGAGCTGATCAATTTTTCGGAGCCGGGCACACCTTCCAGGAATTTCATGTCGATCTTGAGGGTCATCCAGTGGGGCCGCCAGGCATGGAAAACCGCCCATTTGTTCTGTCGCACGCGGTCGTCGACGGCGGTGAGCATGACCGGGGTCGTGCTGCCGACCAACTCCCAGTCCCCAAGTCCAGCCACATCGTTGCTGATCATTTCCTCGGTGCTTGTATGCATGCCGCTGCCGACCTCGATGCCGAAAATGGTGCGGTCGAATTTGTCGGCGTGCTTGTCCAGGTCAGCCACGGAGCGTACTCCCGCATCCCAGACATAGGTCGGTACTGCCAGGCCCGTGTCGGCCTGGTCCACATTGACCCTTATGATGTCAATGGCCTTATTTTCCTTGAGTGGGATGAACATTCCGTTCTGCTGAGGAATCCATGCTGCCACGTAGGCGTCGACATCCCCGGCTGTCAGGCCTTTGTAGATGACCGGGGGACCTATTTCGAGCTGATTGGTTTCATGGCCCATGGCATTCAGGATCTGGCAGACGACTTCGGTTTTGACGGTCACCCCGGGCCATGGCGGGACCCCGAACCGAATGGGGTTTGCCAGCAGATTTGCGGGAATGAGGCAAACCGCTGCGACGATAACAAGTGCTTTGAGAAAACGCATAATACCCCCTGATACAATGGTTTCGCAATGCTCGTCACGCGCAAAGGCAAATGCGTCAATCCTAATTAAAAATACATGCTATGCGGTTCACTGTGACGGAGATTGCTTTTCTGGATGAAAATTCTGAGTGGTCTATTTTTAGCTGCTACACGAAAAAATATCCAAAATCAATGTTTGATTGACTTTGCAAAATTCATGGGAGTGAAAGACTCAGGCAGAGTGTGCAGATGCGGGGTAGGGAGAGGAAAAGAAATCCCGCCGCCGCAGATTCTCAGCGTCGGCGGGAAGGAATGAGGCATGGGCGAGGACAGCTGTTTCCAGCCTTTCATCCGGGCCATACGCTTATGTCCCGGAATTTTTAACGGTGATCCTTGAAAACGCTTGCGTCCTTGTCTTAGCAAATCCCGCCTTCCAGACAACCCTTTGCCTTGGCCAGATCCTGCACTTCAACCGGACTCAAGGGGCGGCCTGCGCTGTTGGCTCGCTGACGAATCGTGTCCACCAAACTGCCGATGGAGTTGAGCGGTCCTTCCAGCCCAACCTGGCGAAGCATGTTCCTGACCGCTCCCTGGCCGGCCTTGGCACCTAGGGCCAGCATGCGTTTGGCTCCGGTCAGGGCGGGGTCGTAGGGCTCGAATAGAGCCGGGTTTTTGAGAATGCCGTCCACGTGCAGGCCCGACTCGGCCGCGAAAATGTCATCGCCTGAAACCGGCCGGTTGCGGGCCACCGGAATGTGGGCGAGTTCGGCCACCATATCGCACAGGCCGCGTACCAGATTCATGTCGTAGATCTCGTATCCCTGCACCAGACGCAGGTGCCCGGCCACTTCCTCCAGGGCGGAGATGCCCGAACGCTCACCTATCCCCAGTACCGAAACATCGGCCCAATGCGCGCCCGCTTCCAGCGCCGTGATGGCGTTGGCCGTGGCCATGCCGAAATCGTTGTGACAGTGGATGGCGATCTCCATGTCCACACCGGCGGCAAAGAAACGCACCAGCTCCGCTATGCGGGTCGGGGTCATGACGCCCAGCGTGTCGGCCAGGCGGATGCGCACGGCGCCGAGCTCTCTGGCCATGCGGGCCATGGAGAGGGCAAATTCCTGGTCGGCCCGGGTCACGTCCTCGAGGCCGATGCTGATGCGGCGGATGCCGCAGGAGTGGGCAAGCCCCACGGTTTCGCGCAGCATGGTGGTCAGACCGTCCCGGTCCGTGCGCAGACGCTCTGCGATGTGCAGGTCCGAAACGGGCAGCCCGATATTGATCGTGTCGATACCCAGTCCCGCTGCCCGGTAAACATCCACCGTACGGCACGGAGACCACACGCTCAGGTCGCAGGTCGCTCCCTTGTGCCGCAGGGTCCGCACCATATCGTCAAGGCCCTGCTGTCCCATCCAGCCGATCTCTATCTCTTCCACGCCCATGTCCGCGATGCGGCCGGCGATTTCGATTCCGATCTTATTGGGGATACAGGTCCCGAACATTTGCGCCCCTTCCCTGAGTGTCGTGTCGATGAGCATGCGTCCTCCCGTGTTTGCCCTTCTCTTTGCACGGTCGGTGCCATGCGTTGAGATTTTCTCATTGTGCTGAATTTTAAGGTTTTGTCCTTTTCAGGGAGGGCCATGGCTATGCTGACAGGAATGTCCCAACCTACATTTTTGTGTTTGTTGTTTGTGTAGGAATCCGGGTGTCCTGCTGGGCGTCTCTTTTGTTTTCACTCATATTTTCAGATATTTATGAGTTATTGCGCTTTTTGGCACGCGCGTTGCCCTAGGGAGGTTCAGGTAGGGCACACAACTACACCAAAAACTCTCACATAAAGGAGCATCATCATGAGGAAGATCGCAATTTACGGCAAAGGCGGCATCGGCAAGTCCACCACAACGCAGAACACGGTCGCGGGTCTGGCTGAAATGGGCAAGAAGATCATGGTTGTCGGCTGTGATCCCAAGGCCGACTCCACCCGTCTTCTCCTCGGCGGCCTTGCTCAGAAGTCGGTGCTGGATACCCTGCGCGACGAAGGCGAGGACGTGGAATTGGCCGACATCCGCAAGGCCGGTTTCAGCGGCACCTGGTGTGTCGAATCCGGTGGGCCCGAGCCGGGCGTAGGTTGCGCAGGACGCGGCATCATCACCTCCATCAACATGCTCGAGTCGCTCGGCGCCTATCACGAATCCGAACAGCTGGACTACGCCTTCTACGACGTTCTGGGCGACGTTGTGTGCGGCGGGTTCGCCATGCCCATCCGCGACGGAAAGGCCGAAGAAATCTACATTGTCTGTTCCGGCGAGATGATGGCCATGTATGCGGCCAACAACATCTGCAAGGGCATCATGAAGTACGCCGAATCCGGCGGAGTGCGTCTTGGCGGGCTGATCTGCAACTCCAGAAACGTCGATAACGAGCGCGAGATGATCGAGGAACTGGCCAGGAAGATCGGCACCCAGATGATCTACTTCGTACCCCGCGACAACGACGTGCAGCGTGCAGAGATCAACCGCATGACCGTGATCGAATGGAAACCCGATGCGCCCCAGGCCGATCACTACCGCAACCTGGCCAAGGCCATCGACCAGAACAAGATGTTCGTCGTGCCGAAGCCGCTTGAAATCGAGGAGCTGGAGCAGTTGCTGATGGACTTCGGCCTTCTCGAAGCCGTGTAGGCGGTCGTCCAAAAATCCGTTCTGGACTGCGTTGCTCCCCGAATTTGAGGGGCTCATGTAGTCGGCTACACTTCACCCCTCAAATTCGACTCGCGCCTTGCCACAACGAATTTTTGAACGACCTTGGTGCGAAAGTTAAAGAATAAAGACAGTTATAGAAAAAAACAAAGGAGAGAAAACATATGATCATGGTCAGAGCAATCGTACGCCCCGAAAAGTCCGATGATGTCCTCGCAGCCCTCATGGATGCAGGTTTTCCGGCGGTGACCAAATATTCCGTGGCCGGTCGCGGCAAGCAGCGCGGCATCAAGATCGGCGAAGTGACCTACGACGAGATCCCCAAGACCATGCTCATGAGCGTGGTCAAGGCCGAGGACAAGGACTTTGTCATCAGCGTGATCATGAAGGCTGCGCGCAGCGGGGCCAAGGGCGCATTCGGCGACGGCAAGATTTTCGTGAGCGAGGTGGGCGACGTGTACACCATCAGCTCCGGTATCTGTGACAGCGCCCCCGCAGGAGCATAGTCATGAAAGAAGTGATCGCGGTCATCCGCATGAACATGATGAACAAGACCAAGAAAGCTTTGCAGGACGCGGGCGTGGTCGCTTTCTTCGCCCACGAAGCATTTGGTCGCGGCAAGGGCCTGGTGGACGTGAAGCCTCTTGAAGGGGCCAGGAAGGGAATCGAGGAAGCGGTGGCCGTGCTGGGTGAGAAGGGCAAGCTTTACCCCAAACGCATGCTGACCGTCGTGGTCACCGACGATCTGGTGTCCGAAGTGGTCAAGGTCATCACCGATACCAACAGGACCGGCCAGCCCGGCGACGGCAAGATTTTCGTTTTGCCCATGATCGACGCGGTGCGGGTCAGGACCGGAGAAAAGGGCGCCAAGTCCATTGAATAGAGCCGGTTTCATCCATTGAAACCAGGACACACGAAGGAGAACATCATGCCATCATCTGCCAAGAAGCTCGTCAACTGGACGCCCACCGACGTAAAAGCGGACATGCTCGCCAAGTATCCGCCCAAGGTGGCCAGAAAGCGCGCCTCCCAGATCCTCGTCAACGAGGCCCTGGGCAACGAGACCCCTGAAATATCCGCCAACGTGCGCACCATTCCAGGCATAATCACCATGCGCGGCTGCACCTACGCAGGCTGCAAGGGCGTCATCCTGGGGCCCACCCGCGACATCGTCAACATCACCCACGGCCCCATCGGCTGCGGTTTCTACTCCTGGCTGACCCGCCGTAACCAGACCGACGCGTCGGGCGAGGGCGACGAGAACTTCATGCCGTACTGCTTTTCCACGGACATGCAGGACCAGGACATCATCTTCGGCGGCGAGAAGAAGCTGCAGGCTGCCATCCAGGAAGCCTACGACCTCTTCCACCCCAAGGCCATCGCCATCTTCGCCACCTGTCCCGTTGGGCTCATCGGCGACGACATCCACGCCGTGGCCCGCAAGATGAAGGCCCAGTTCGGCGACTGCAACGTCTTTGCCTTCAGCTGCGAGGGATACAAGGGCGTCAGCCAGTCCGCCGGTCACCACATCGCCAACAACAAGATCTTCAGCGAAGTGGTGGGAGAGAACGATGCCGAGAAACCCGGCGAGTTCAAGATCAACCTTCTGGGCGAATACAACATCGGCGGAGACGGGTTCGAGATCGACCGCATACTCAAGAAATGCGGCATCACCAACATCTCCACCTTTTCCGGCAACTCGACCTACGACCAGTTCGCTTCGGCGCACAAAGCCGATCTGTCCGCGGTCATGTGCCACCGTTCCATCAACTACGTGGCCGACATGCTCGAAACCAAGTTCGGCATCCCGTGGATCAAGGTCAACTTCATCGGCGCCAAGTCCACGGCCAAGTCCCTGCGCAAGATCGCGGAATACTTCGGTGATCCGGGCCTGACCGCTCGCGTGGAAGAAGTCATCGCCGAGGAAATGCCCGCCGTTGACGCTGTCATAGACGACGTGCTGCCCCGTACCAAGGGCAAGACGGCCATGCTCTTCGTCGGTGGCTCCCGCGCCCATCATTATCAGGATCTTTTTGCCGAGATGGGCATGAAGACCCTGGCCGCAGGCTACGAATTCGCCCACCGCGACGACTACGAAGGCCGCCAGGTCATCCCGGGTCTGAAGGTCGACGCCGACAGCCGCAACATCGAGGAAATCGAGGTCAAGGCGGACGAGAATCGTTACGCCCCGCGCAAGACTTCCGAGGAGATGGCGAAGCTCGAAGCCGCCGGACTGAAGTTCAAGGAATACGACGGCCTGATCCCGGACATGGATCATCAGACCCTCGTTATCGACGATCTCAACCAGTACGAGGCCGAAAAGCTGGTCGAAATCATCAAACCCGATGTTTTCTGCGCGGGCATCAAGGAAAAGTTCTCCATCCAGAAGCTGGGCATACCCATGAAGCAGCTGCACAGCTACGATTCCGGCGGCCCCTATGCCGGTTTTCAGGGCGCGGTCAACTTCTATCATGAGATCGACCGCCTCGTGAACAGCAAGGTCTGGAGTTACATGAAGGCCCCCTGGCAGGAAAACCCGGAACTGTCTGCCACGTACGTCTGGGAATAAGAGGAAATAATCATGCTACTTAGACATACCCCCAAAGAAATAAAGGAACGCAGCGCCCTGGCCATCAACCCGGCCAAGACCTGCCAGCCCATCGGTGCCATGTACGCGGCGCTGGGCATTCACGGATGCCTGCCGCATTCCCACGGTTCCCAGGGCTGCTGCGCCTACCACCGCAGCTCCCTGACCCGGCACTACAAGGAGCCTGTTTCGGCCGCCACCAGTTCCTTCACCGAAGGTGCTTCGGTCTTTGGCGGCGGTGCGAACCTGGTCTCGGCCATCGAGAACATCTTCACCGTCTACGAACCCGATGTCATCGCCGTGCACACCACCTGCCTGTCCGAGACCATCGGCGACGACCTGCCGCAGATGACAGACAAGGCCAAAAAGAGTGGCAAGGTGCCTGAGGGCAAGCACGTGATCTACGCCAACACGCCCAGCTACGTCGGCTCGCACGTCACCGGCTTCTCCAACATGGTCAAGGGCATGGCCAAGGGCTTTGCCGTGAACACCGGCAAGAAGAACGGCCGCGTGAACATCATCCCCGGCTGGGTCGAACCTTCGGACATGGATGAAGTCAGACGCATGGCCACCCTCATGGGCCTTGACATCATCCTCTTCCCGGACACTTCCGGCGTGCTGAACGGCGCTCTGACCGGCGAATACAAGATGTTCCCCGACGGCGGCACTCCGGTCGCCGACCTTGTTGCTTCAGGCGACGCCATCGGCACTTTGGCCCTTGGCGAATGGTGCTCGGCCGACGCTGCACGCTGGCTCGACACCCAGTGCAAGGTGCCCTGCACCGTGCTCGACATGCCGTTTGGCCTCAAGGCCACGGACCGCTTCATCGACACCCTGCGCAAGGTCGCGGGCGTCAGCGTGCCCGATACCATCGCGTTTGAGCGCGGTCAGCTGGTCGATCTGATCTCCGACATGCACCAGTACTTCCACGGCAAGAAAGTGGCCCTGGTCGGCGATCCGGATCAGGTCATCGCCCTGACCGAGTTCCTGGCTTCCATCGACATGAAGCCCGTGCACATCGTTACCGGAACCCCCGGCAACAAGTTCGAGAAGCGCATCGAGGAGATCACGGCCGAGGCCGGTTACAAGGCCAACGTCAAGGCCGGGGGGGACATGTTCCTCCTGCACCAGTGGATCAAGAACGAGCCCGTGGATCTGATCATCGGCAACTCCTACTGCAAGTACATCGCCCGCGACGAGGACATCCCGTTCCTGCGCTTCGGGTTCCCCATCTACGATCGCGTCGGACATCAGTATTTTCCGACAGTCGGGTACAAGGGCGGGTTGCACATGCTGACCAGGATTCTCGATCTCCTGCTGACCCGCTCGGATCGTGATGAAACGGAAGAGAAGTTTGAACTTGTCTATTAGCTAGATGCCCGGCGGCGGGAGGACCCGCCGCCTTTTGAAGGAGCAGGATCATGACTTTCGCGCCTCCCCCTCCAAATCGCCCGCTGGTGGCCGTGGCCAGCAGTACCGGCAAGACCGTGGACTTGCACCTGGGCCATGTCCGGGAATTCAGGATCTATGGCCGTGACCAGGGCATGGTCGGACTCATCGGAACCCGTCCGGCGCCGGCTCCCGGCGGCGGCAACGTCCGCTGGGAAGGGGTGGCCGAGGTCTTGAGCGACTGCGCCTACCTGCTGGTCGCAAGCATAGGGCCAAAGCCTCTTGAAATTCTGGCCGCCCGGGGCCTCACGGTCATCGAGGCCGAAGGCTTCGTGCTCAGCCTGGTGCGCCAGCTCTATGGTTCGGCAGATTCTCCGGCGGAAAATAATTCTTAAAAATTTGGAGACAGATATGGCCATTCCCGAAAAACAGATTCTCGTTTGCCAGAGCTTTCGCGTCGGGGGAGACCCCAAGGGCGTCTGCTTCAAGCAGACCGACGGTTTTTTGCAGTACATGGAAGAAGAGATCCTGGCTCGCGGCCTCGACATCCTGATCACGGCCACGGGCTGCATGAAGCTGTGCGAAAAGGGCCCGATCATGGTCGTCCAGCCCGACAACTGGTGGTTCGGCGGCGTGAACAGCGAAGAGGCCATCGACGCCATCCTGGACGGGATCGAAGCGGGCGAACCCTGCGCCGAATACCATCTGGGCTAGGTTTTGACGGATTGATTTTTTGTCCCGAATCCGCCGGAGGGTTTCCTCCATCAGCCTTGCGGCGGATTCGGGTTCCATGAAGACATTTTTTTGGATCGATGGGCCAAGCGGCTTGCGAAAGATGAATTTTCGGGCGGTAACACAGCGACACCGCCCCAAGGAGCACACCATGAACAAGACCATACTCGAAGAACGGAAAAGCCAGATGCACCGCATCGGCGAAGAACCTTTCGCCATGGCGTGCAACCGCCCCAGCCTGGCCGGCGCGGTCAGCCAGCGGGCCTGCGTGTTTTGCGGTTCACGGGTGGTGCTCTACCCCATCGCCGACGCCCTGCATCTCGTGCACGGGCCCATCGGTTGCGCCACCTATACCTGGGACATCCGGGGGGCCATCTCTTCAGGCCCGCAGCTGCATCGCCTGAGCTTTTCCACGGACCTGCAGGAAATGGACGTCATCTTCGGCGGCGAGAAGAAGCTCGAAGCCTCCCTGCGCGAGCTCATCAGCCTGCACAATCCCAGGGCCGCCTTCGTCTATTCGACCTGCATCGTCGGCCTCATCGGTGACGATCTGGAGGCCGTGTGCCGCCGTGTCTCCGAGGACACGGGCATCACGGTCCTGCCGGTCATGAGCGAAGGCTTCAAGGGCAACAAGCGCGAAGGATACGCCGCCGCCTGCAAGGCCATGTTCCGGCTTGTGGGCACGGGCGACACCAAGGGCATCTCGCCCAAGAGCGTGAACATCCTCGGAGACTTCAACCTGGCGGGTGAAACATGGATAGTGCGCGAATATTTCAAGAAAATGGGGGTCGAGACCGTGGCCAACATCACCGGCGATGGGCGGGTGGACGACATACGGCGCTGTCATGGCGCCGCGCTCAATCTGGTGCAGTGCTCCGGTGCGACCATGGAACTCGCCAAGATGATGGAGGAGAAATACGGCATTCCCTACCAGCGGGTATCCTACCTTGGCGTGGAGGACATGGCCGATTCACTCTACAAGGTGGCCGATTTTTTTGCGGACCAGGACCCGGAAATAAAGGCCAAGACCGTGGCTCTGGTGCGCGAGGAGCTCTCCGTGCTGATGCCGAAGCTGGCCGAGCTGCGCCGCGATCTCGAAGGCAAGAAGGTGGCCATGTATGTGGGCGGATCCTTCAAGGCCTTCTCGCTGGTCAAGGCCTTCAGGCATCTGGGCATGTCGGTGGTCGTAGTCGGCTCCCAGACCGGGACCGAGGAAGACTACAAGGAGCTGGCCGCCATCTCCGATCCCGGGACCATCATCGTCGATGACACCAACCCCCTCGAACTGGCCCAGTTCATAAAAGAGAAGGATGTGGACGTGTTTGTCGGCGGAGTCAAGGAACGGCCCATTGCCTACAAGCTGGGCGTCGGCTTCTGCGATCACAATCACGAGCGCAAGATTGCGCTGGAAGGCTTCATCGGCATGTACAATTTCGCAAGGGAGATCCACGCCTCGGTCATGAGCCCGATCTGGCGCTTCATGCCCCGGCGGAGCGCGACGCGCCCGGCCGGAACCAATCGCGTGACCTGTACCACCAAGGAGGCCGTCAATGGCTAACACTTACGTTTCCACCACCAATGCCTGCAAGATGTGCACGCCCATGGGCGCGGCCCTGGTTTTCAAGGGCATCGAGAACGCCGTCCCCTTTCTGCACGGCTCCCAGGGCTGCGCGACCTACATGCGCCGCTATATCATCAGTCATTACCGCGAACCAGTGGACATCGCCTCCTCGGCCCTGGGCGAGAAGAGCGCGGTCTACGGCGGCGGACCGAACCTCAAGAAGGGCATTTTGAACGTCATGCGCAAGTACGATGTGGATCTGGTCGGCGTGGCCACGACCTGCCTGACCGAGACCATCGGCGATGATGTTGGTCGCTATCTGTTCGAATTTCGTGAAGAATTTGCTGACCTGCCGCTGCCTGAGCTGGTTCATGTCGCCACCCCCAGCTACTCGGGCACGCACATGGAAGGCTGGCACGCGGCGGTGCGCTCCCTGGCCGATCAGGTCGTCAAGGAGCGGGGGACGCCCCACGACGGCGTGAACCTGCTGCCCGGCTTCCTGTCTCCGGCGGATTACCGCTTCTTGCGCGAACTTGGCGAACGGTCCGGCGTGCGTTTTACCATGCTCCCCGACCTGTCGAGGACCATGGATGGCGTGATCTGGGACGATTATCACTCCCTGCCCGACGGCGGCACGCCCGTGGCCGATATCCGGGCCATGGGCGGTGCGGCCGGGACCATCGAGTTCGGCATGTCCGGAGGCCTGACGGAGTCGGCTTCCGCAGTGCTGGAGCGCAAATTCGGCGTTCCGGCCCGCAAGACCATGATCCCCATCGGCCTGAGAGCCACGGACGCCTTCATGGACACCCTGAGCGAGTTTGCGGGTTGCGACATGCCTGAGAAGGACGCCTTCGACCGAGGCAGGCTGCTGGATGCCATGGTCGACGGTCACAAGTACATTTTCGGCAAGCGCGCCGTGGTTTACGGCGAAGAGGATTTCGTCATCGCCATGTGCTCCTTTCTGGGCGAGATCGGCATCCAGCCGGTCCTGGCCGCCACCGGCACCCAGGGCGAGCGCTTCGGCGAAGCGGTGATCGATGCGCTCGGCGATGTCTGCGTGACCATGCCCGTGATCAGGAGCGGTGCCGATTTCAAGGATATCGAGGAAGAGGCCGCCGACCTGGCTCCCGATCTGCTGGTCGGCCACAGCAAGGGCTACAAGATGGCCCGGGCGTCAAACATTCCGCTCATCCGGGTCGGTTTCCCCATCCATGACCGCTTTGGCGGACAGCGGATCCTGCATGTCGGTTACGAAGGCGCGCTGTCCCTCTACGACATGCTGGTAAATGCGGTTTTGGAGAAGAGCCAGGACGAATGCCCGGTTGGGTATGGGTATTTGTAGCGGCAATCAATCCATCTTCGGGTTTCATCTGCGTCGCAGACGCATCAACATACAAGGGAGAACCCCATGTCCGAAGCAAAAGACAGATCAAAGCATCCCTGTTTCAATAAAGAGACTTCCGGATCCTGTGGCCGGGTGCATCTGCCCGTGGCCCCCGGCTGCAATATCCAGTGCAACTACTGCAACCGCAAATACGACTGCGTGAACGAGTCCCGGCCGGGCGTCACCAGCGCGATCCTGCCTCCGGACAAGGCCGTGGAGTACCTGGATGAGGTCCTCAAAAAAGAGCCGCGCATCACTGTGGTCGGCATCGCCGGACCCGGCGATCCCATGGCCGAGGCCAAACGCACAATAGAAACCATCGAACGCATCAACAAGAAATATCCGGACATGCTCTACTGCCTGTCCTCCAACGGGCTGGCCCTGCCCGAACATGTGGACCGTCTGGCCGAGCTGGGTGTTACCCACATGACCGTGACCATGAACGCCGTGGATCCTGAAATCGGCGCAAAGATCTATTCCTGGGTGCGGGTCGGAAAGGTGGTTTACAGGGGCGTTGAGGGGGCAAAAATCCTTCTGGAGCGCCAACTCGAATCCATCCGTCTTTTGAAGGCAAAGGGCATCACCGTGAAGGTGAACAGCATCATCATTCCCGGCGTGAACGATCATCACCTGGTCGAGGTGGCCAGGGTGGCGGCGGAACTTGGCGCGGACATCCAGAATCTCATCCCGTTGCACCCGACGGCGGATACCCCTTTTGCCGCTGTGGAAGAGCCGACCAAACAGCTCATTCATGAACTGCGGGCCAAGGGCGGGGAGCTGGTGCCGCAGATGACCCATTGCAAGCGCTGCCGGGCCGATGCCGTGGGGCTCCTGTGTTCGGACCGCTCCAGCGAGCTGATTCCGGCCCTGAATAAACTGGCATGCGGCTCCTCTAAGGACGTCAAGCCTTATGTGGCCGTGGCCACGCGGGAGGGGATGCTTGTCAACATGCACCTTGGCGAGGCTCCGGGCTTTCAGATCTGGACGCCTCACGGCAAGGGTGCGCGCATGATGGAGGAGCGGCAGGCTCCGGATGTTGGCTGTGGCCCGGATCGCTGGCACAGGCTTGCCGACATCCTGCATGACTGTTCCCTGGTCCTGGTCGAAGCGGCGGGCAAGCAGCCCCGGCAGGTTTTGGGCGAGCACGGGATCACGGTGCTCGAATGTACGGGCTTGATCTCAGACATCGTGACGGAACATTATCAGGGGGGAGACATCATGCGCTACAAGACGCGAAATCATAAGGCAGGATGTGCAGGCATGGGTGGCGGCTGCGGATGAATGAGGTCTCACGATGCGTGTGTGCTATCGGCGGCAGGAAGTCCTGCCGCCTTTTTTGTGCTCAAAGGGAACTGCTGATGCCCTCCTGGTTTGCAATTCTGCAGGCGAAATAGAATGATCAAAGCCGATTCATGCAATCCGTGGGTTTGTTCACGGCTTTTTCTGGAAGGACTTGAAAGGGGCCTGATGATGCATAATTGACAGGTATGCGAGCTACAGGTGTGACTTAAGCAAAGTACCGATACGTCATCCTTTGATTTTCTATCCGTTTCCTGTTGAAGTATGGGGGTGTTGCATGTAAGATACGGATACGTTCACATTTGATTTGCGTATGCAGTTTCGCGGATAGGACAATTTTTTTGGTTGATAACCAATCGATTACATTGTGTTTATTTGGTTTCTTCGCCAGCCCGGCGCTTGACCGCTACGTACTTGAACCGTAAAGGCAAGGCCCATGACGAAAAAATGCACTTCACGATTTTTGATCCTCGTGGTCATATATGCCCTGATCAGCGGATTGGCTGGAATCGGTTTTTCCGCTTTTGCGTCTTCCGGGTCGCACGTCTTCCGGGCCACCGTGGTGCCCAGGCCCGAGGCCGTCAGCCCCGTCGGCCAGACTCCGGATCAGCCGGAACCCACCAAGGCCTCTCCGTCCGCTTCGCAACCGCCATCCAAGAAAAAGGCAGCTACAGCAAAAACCAGGACGGCCGAGCCCAAGTCCGAAACGGCAGGGCAGGCCTCAAAGGCCCCTTCCAAGCCGGCCGCCCAGTCCAAGGCTGCGGATGCCAAAACCGGGAAGCCCGCCGCGGACAAGGCCGGACCAGCCAAACAGGCCGCAAGGCCCGGTACCTCCAAGGACCTGCTCCTGAATGCGCAGGCAGCATTGCTGATCAACATGTCCACCGGAGAGATCTATTACGAGCACAACCCGGACAAGGCCATTGCCCCGGCTTCCATTACCAAGCTCCTGACATTGTACATCATTCGCGAAGCCCTGGCCCAGGGAAAGCTTTCGACGTCGACTCCCATTCCCGTCAGTGCAGAGGCCGTCAAAACAGGCGGGTCGCGCATGCGCCTCAAACGTAATGAAAAGGTCCCGCTGGGTGAGCTCATCAAGGGGATCAGCGTGGTCTCGGCCAACAACGCCTGCGTGGCCGTGGCCGAATATTTCGGCAAGGGCGATCCTTCCAAGTTCGTGGCGCAGATGAACGCAAAAGCCAAGAAGATCGGCATGGTCAACAGCCGCTTCAAGAATCCCAACGGCCTGCCCGCATCGGGCCAGCTCTCCACCGCCCGGGATATCGCCAAGCTGTCCGTGGCCTATTTGCGCACGTTTCCCGAATCGCTGAAGGTGCACTCCATGACAACTCATACCTTTCACGGTGCGACGCATCGCAACGCCAACACGCTTTTGCGCACATACAAGGGCGTGGATGGACTCAAGACCGGCTTTGTCTGTGATGCTGGCTACAACATCACGGCCACAGCCAAGCGCGGCAAGACGCGGCTTGTGGCCGTGGTGCTCGGCGCACAGAATTCCGCAGTGCGTCAGCGGGAGACGGCCAAGCTGCTTGATTACGGATTCCGGCGCGCAGCCAAGGCCGAGAAAATCGCCCAAAAGGCATCCGTCCCGGCCAAGAAGCCTGAAGTCTGATCAAGGCGCGGACTTTGCCGATGCACATAAAAAAGGGATTCCTCAAGAATCCCTTTTTTATGTGCTCAAGTCCAGAGCCGGGCGCAAGGACAACTGTCCCCGGAGCCGCGTGGAGAAGACGCATTCAGGTCTGTTCGGCCACCGCCTGTTTGAGGGGGAGCAGTTCGTCGAATTCGACCCCGATGTAATAAAGTCCCATCAGGGAATTGTCATCGATTTGTCCCCAGCGCACGGTCCCGTGCATTTCCTCGATAGCCTCGAAACGTTCGACCTCCGTACTCGCAGCAGCCACGATGACCCTGTCACCCATGTTGAAGCTGTAGTCGGATTCAATGAGCAGACCGCCGCGGCCGATGTTTATGATCCGTGCCGAGACGACCATGTCGGTCTCGCTCTGGGGGATGATCCTGCAGGGAAGCAGGCAGCCGAAGCGCTTCCATTTTCTGTTCTTCTGCATCTCGTGAGCCATGGAAAAATCCTCTCGCTGGGGCAAGTTTTCTTTTGGGAAAGGTAAAATTTCTGGCTATATAGATGATGCGTTGAGACAACACAAGGAGAATGGACGCGATTATTGCTCTGTCAGCAGCATTCTGCGTGGCAGTTCACGTTCCAGCGCGACCCCAATGTGGTAGATGTTTTGCCCCAGGGCAGTCGTGGACTGGCTCCAGCGCACCGTGCCGACCAATATCTCGGCGAACTCGAAGAGCAGGGCGTCGTATTCATCCTCAAGGGTGATGGCGACGCGCTCGTTAGCGATGAAACCCTGTTCCGTCGCGAGCATGACCCCGCCCGGGCTCAGGTTGATGATGCTGCCCAGGGCCGAGTTGCGGGTGTCGCCTTCGTAGCTGATCTTGCACGGCACGGTTATCGGTTCGCGGTCCCAGCGGCGCTTGTTTCGGTCCATTTGTTCCTCTTCGCGTTGGTTTGACTTCATGCAACATGAAGGTTCGGGAGTGTTCCGTCAAGCATTGTCGGCAGCAAATGGCCTCATCCGAATTTATTGCAAACGGTTCTCAATTTTACTTTGTATGTGTAACCATTCCGATCACGCTGTGTCGGACGTGCAAGGAAGAACATATCAGAAAAGACAGTCCATGAATGTCGCGTTATCCACGTTGCGAATGAATTCGTCGATCCGGACATTCGCCAGGTGTCTGGACAGTTCGCTCCGTTCGTGACGGCAGCCCGCGAGCAGGGCTTCAAGCTCAGCCACGGTTCGCGCTCCGAAGAAGTCCCCGAAAATCCTGGCCTGTTCGATGCGGCCGTGCCGGACATCGAGGTGAACTTCCACAACGCCGCCCTCGGTGCGCGTGCCCCGTGTGAAGCCATAGTTGGGCGAGGAGCCGAAATTCCAGTCCCACGTGCCGTACTTCGATTCGACAAGCCCGTTTATGGCCGCTTCCTCGCTCGCGCGAAGGCCGGGCAGGGTTTCTGCCTCGTTGCCGGAAACATAGGCCATGACGCGGCGGACGAAGGTCTCCACATCAATGGGCTCGGGCAGGTGGCTTGAAATGTTGGTGACCCGCTTGGCGACGCTCTTGACCGCCTTGTCCACGTACTTGACCGGATTGATCCTTAAGGCTCCGGACAGGTCGGCCATCTGTGAGGAGAAGAGCAGGGTGCCGTGATGCAGGACGCGGTCCTTTTCCAGGAGTTGTGCGTTGCCGGAAAACTTTTGCCCGTCGATGACCAGGTCGTTGCGGCCTTCAAACCGGCAGTTTACGCCCATGGCCTGCAGGGCTTCCATGATCGGGGCGGTGAAGCGATGGAAGTCCAGCTGTTTGGTTTGCTTGCCGAGTTGGATGAAGGTGAAGTTGACGTTGCCCAGATCGTGAAACACGGCCCCGCCACCCGTCAGGCGTCGAATGACCGTGATGCCGCGCTCACGCACGAATTCCTCGTCGATCTCCGAGGCGGTGTTCTGGTTGCGTCCGACGATGACGGCGGGCGCGTTGCGCCAGAGCATGAAGATGTCCGTGTCCGTGTGGCGCAGCAGCCATTCCTCGGCGGCGAGGTTGAAGGCCGGGTCGGTGCTGGTGTTGTGGATGAAGCGCATGGTGCTCCTTGGCTAATGGTGGGAGGCGCCGTGAAGAATTGATGTATGAAAGCTGCCCCAGCCATGATTTCATGGCTGGGACAGCGGAGGAACAGTCGGAGGCTAAAGAACGAATTTCCAGTACGGGATAGCGATAAAGGCGATGAAAAAGGCCGTCAAGACCATGCGCACGGCCAGGACTTTGACCATGTCTTTGAAGAGCATGAATCCGGAGCTGAAGAAGTAGAGGAGCACGGCGTATTCATACGGGACTACGTAGTACAGGACCCTGGGATTCATATCCATCTGCACGCCCAGTTCGACGAGGGGGGGGGAGGTGAGGGTGGTTGTCGCGGCCAGGGGGCAGCAGAAAGTGCTTGAGGATGAGAAGCCCGACCATCAATCGGACGGGTTTGGCTGGGCAACCGGATGCAGCATGAAGCGGACAAAAATTGCCCTCAAAAAACTGCCATGGGATGGCTTTGGCTAAACCCAGAAGTATTTAAAATACATTATCGTCGATTAAATTTCAATTAATTGCGGAATGTAGCCCTGTTTTTCATGGCGGATCAATCATCAATGCACAAGCGCCCCGACCGAGTTTTCGGCCGGGGCGCTTGTGTTTCGACGGTCTATTGGTTGTCCTGTGGAACATCCATTATTTCGGATTGTTGCTCGATATTGTCATGATTGTGCGGATGTGCACCTGGAACGTGGTTTGCGCTTGTTCTTCGCCGTGAACACGAGACGCGCAGGGAACTGCTGCGTTTGATTTTTCAACGAGCAGATCTACGCGCTGCACCTTGTCATGAGCTTCGCCGGGCATGGCGGCTGCCAACATGATTTTCGAAATGTAGAGATGTCTGCCGGGCGTCCCGGGGAAACCGGACAAGCCTGCCCGACAGGAATCTGGAGCGGAGTGATCTTTGCTTGAATCGCGAGTGTTTTTTTACTGCTGAGGACTTCTTGATATCTTGCTGTATTCCTTGTCTATGAGTTCAAGTCCTCCAAGGATATTTCTCTTTAAAGTTTTTAATAATGTTTCACTATCTTTTTCACGAAGTGCTTTTATTATTATCTCATGATCCTGTATGAATTGCTCACAATCATCTGTTTCATATCTGTAAATGTTCAAGAATATTTCAACTGATTCAAGAAGTTTGTTTACTATAAAGCAAAGATGTAAAAGTTTTGATGCTTCATACATTCTTCTGTGAAACATCTGATCAAGAGTAAAAAAATGCTCGCATGTTCCTTCACGATCACGCATTTTTTCGCAAAGATATTCAAGATCCGCAAAGTCTTCTTTGGTTAAGTTGTTCATCGCCTCAAGCGCAAGCTTGCTTTCGATATCGACCCGCAATTCATAAAGATACTTCATCTCCTTCAAATTGGGTGGCGTGGTGACGACAGCTCCCTTGTACGGGACATTTTTCACCAGTCCGGACCTGTCGAGGCGCATGAGGGCTTCGCGTATCGGGCCGCGTCCAATGTTCAATTCCTGTTCCAGTTCCGCCAGGACCAGTCGCGTACCTGGGAGTTTGGCCCCGCTCAGGATCAGGTTTCTGATTTTTTCGTAGGCTTTCAGAGATTTGATGTTCGACGCGTCGGAACTCAAAACTGTTCTCCTTGACGCCCGTCGCTTCAGGACGGGGTTGTGCGTTTGGTTTTTTCGGCAGCCTGCTGATTGTCGGATGATCTGAGTTACGCACCAGAAATGGCGGAGTGCTCCCCAAAAATCATTTCCGGTGCGAATGGTCGGCCCGTTGGGCGCGAGGCAGGCGCGCTCGTTTCCGTAAATCGGCCTATTATCTCTGGGAGCTTGATCCGACAATAGTTATTTTCGGAAATATTTTATAAAATATTTTATAAAATGTTGACAAGAACGCCCAAAAGGGGCGAAGGGGAGGTCGACAGCAACTGGTTGGGGAGCTCGGCCAACAGTGGTTCCAAATGAATAAATCAAGGAGACGTGTTGTGGAGTATATCAAGAAGGCTATCGCGACAGCCGAATCAAAAAGCGAAGGTGTTCGCGATTCGGTCAAGAAAATTTTGACTGATATCGAGGAAGGCGGAGAGGCTGCAGTTCAGGAACTCGCGAAAAAATTCGACAACTGGGAAGGGGATTTCATTCTCAGTGAGGATAAGAAGTCGCGGCTCATCAAAAGCGTCCCTGAATCCGTAAAGGACGACATCCGTTTCGCCCATGGCCAGGTTCATGCATTCGCCAAGGCGCAGCGGGACAGCATCCAGGAGTTTGAAACAGAGAATTTTCCGGGAGTTTCTCTCGGTCAGAGAATCATTCCCATGGATGTCGCTGGGTGTTACGTCCCCGGTGGTCGTTTTGCTCACGCCTGCTCAGCCTTGATGAGCGTCGCAACCGCGAAGACAGCCGGTGTTCCTTTTGTTGTCGCGGCCTCCCCGCCACGCGGTGACGCCATTGATCCTGCTGTCGCCTACGCGATGGATTACTCCGGGGCGGATGTCATTCTTGAACTCGGAGGAATCCAGGCCATCGCCACCATGGCTTTGGGCTTGTTCACAGGTCGGCCTGCCAATATTCTGGTAGGACCGGGTAATGCTTATGTCGCCGAAGCCAAGGCCTGTCTGGCCGGAACGGGACGTTGCTGCATCGACGTTTTCGCGGGCCCCACCGAGTCCGCCGTCATCGCGGATTCGACCGCGGACCCCATGACGGTAGCCATCGATCTCGTCTCCCAGGCGGAGCACGGGTATGATTCCCCGGTTTGGCTTTTCACCGACAGTCGCGAGCTCGCCCAGAACGTGTTGACACTGATGGATCAGCTTATCGACGATATGCCAAATCCTGAAGTGCCGCGTTCAGCCTGGAGGGATTACGGCGAAATCATCCTGTGTGCTGATCGCGAGGAACTGTGCCGCGTGAACGACCTCTACGCCGCCGAGCATGTCCAGGTAATCGCCGAGGATCTCGATTGGTGGCGATGCAACCTGAAGTCCTACGGGTCTCTGTTCCTTGGTGAGGGCAGCACCGTTCCTCACGGCGACAAGTGCTCCGGCACAAACCACATCCTGCCGACAAAGAAAGCCGGCTATTACTCCGGCGGTCTCAACGTCCACAAGTTTCTGAAAATATACACATATCAGCAGATCAGCACGGAAGCTAACAAGACCATCAGTGCCGTGGCCTCGCGTTTGTCCCGCGTGGAAGGAATGGAGGGGCATGCCCGGGCCTGCGATTGGCGTCTGAAGAAGTACTTCTCGGAAGAATCTTGGGATTTTCATGTCTATAATCATCCGGATTACAAGTATTAATCAGCTTGGTTCAAAGGAGGCGGCATGAGCTCGGAGAGAAAAACCTTCCGTAAGGATTTTACCCGGCAGGAAGCTATTCCCGAGGAAGGGATGAAGTGTGCGATCGAAATCATGCAGAGCGGAAAGCTGCATCGATACAACGTCGGTCAGGGCGAAATCGGCGAGGCGGCCTTGCTTGAGAAAGAGTTCGCCGAGTACATGGGAGCAAAATATTGCCTTGCATGTGCGTCATGTGGAAGTGCGATGTACCTTGCCTTGAAGTGTATTGGCGTTAAGCCTGGCGACAAGGTATTGTGCAACGCATTCACACTGGCTCCAGTTCCTGGCGCAATAGAGAACTCAGGAGCTGTTGTCGAGCTTGTCGAGATTACGGAAGACTACACAATAGATCTTGAAGATCTTGAGAAAAAGGCGCGCGAATCGCAAGCGAAGTTCTTTCTCATATCCCATATGCGCGGACACATCGCGAACATGGGGCATGTCCTTGAGATCTGTGAAAGAAATGGGCTTCAGCTCATCGAGGATTGCGCACACACCATGGGGGCGACCTGGGATGGCCGCAAGAGCGGGTCCTTCGGCAAGATCGGTTGTTTCAGCACGCAGACCTACAAGCATATCAACTCCGGCGAAGGCGGCCTCCTTGTCACGGACGACGAGGAAGTCATTGCCAAAGCCATCATCTATTCGGGTTCGTACATGCTCTATGAGAAGCACGTGTCCCGACCGCCGCTCGAGGTCTTCGATCGGTTCAAGCTCCTCACTCCAAATTACAGTTGCCGCATGGACAACCTGCGTGCGGCGCTTCTTCGCCCGCAACTCGCGGTGCTCGATCAGCGCTGCGAACGGTGGAACGAGCGTTACCGCCTTCTTGAAGAGCGACTGCGCGGAATTGCCGGTATCATGTGCCCGACTCGCGAATCACGGGAAGGCTATGTCGGCAGCTCCATTCAGTTCAGCCTCCCCGGTATTGAGGAATCAAGGATCAGACAGTTTCTTCAGGCCAACGAGGAGCGCGGAGTCCACATCAAGTGGTTCGGCCATGTCGAGCCGGTCGGCTTTACCAGCGCGTATCAGAGCTGGAAGTATTTCGGGGCTCTTCCGGATCTTCCCGGGAGCAATCGTGTCCTCGCCAAACTTTGCGACATGCGCATCCCGCTCACCTTCGAGCTGGAGGATTGTTCGCGCATCGCCGACATTATTGCTGAAACAGCAAAGGAGATATTCTGATGAAGAAAACAAAAATTCATTCCGACAAGGCGCCGGCGGCGATCGGCCCCTATTCCCAGGCCATTGCCTCGGGAGAGCTTGTCTTCGTGTCCGGGCAACTGCCCATCGATCCCGCGACGGGTCAGATTCCCGGTGATTCCATAACGCACAGGACCCACCTTTGCCTGCAGAACATGCGCAGCATCGTCGAAGCAGCCGGCGGCAGCCTCGGTGGTGCCGTCAAAACGACGATCTTTCTGACTGACATGAATGATTTCAAGGCCGTCAATGCGGTCTATGCGGAATATTTTGACGAGCCCTTCCCTGCCCGAAGCACCGTTCAGGTTGCTGCGCTGCCCTTGGGGGCGGACATCGAGATCGAAGCCGTCTTTCAGATCTAACCCTTAACGAATTGGTCATATGCCAACGAGGTAGAAGATGAATTTCACCAAGTTTCCCAGACGTCCGTACCTGAACGGCCCCACCCCGATCGAATCCATGCCGAACCTGACCAAGGCTCTGGGCGGGGATGTAAATCTCTTCATCAAGCGCGATGACCTGCTGCCTGGCGCGGCCGGCGGCAACAAGACGCGCAAGCTCGAATTCTGCATCGGTGACGCTTTGGAAAAAGGCGCCGACACCATCATTACCTGCGGTGCCGTGCAGTCGAACCACTGCCGCCTGACCCTGTCCTGGTCCGTCAAGGAGGGCCTTGATTGCCATCTGGTTCTCGAAGAACGCGTCAAGGGATCCTACAAGCCCGAGGGCAGCGGCAACAACTTCCTGTTTCAGCTTCTGGGCGTGAAGAGCCTGCGCGTCGTGCCTGCCGGTTCGGACATGATGGCCGAGATGCAGAAGGTCGCTGACGGGCTCGCCGCCGAAGGTCGCAAGCCCTATATCGTCCCCGGCGGAGCTTCGAACGCCATCGGAGCCCTTGGCTATGTCTCGTGTGCTGAAGAGATACTGGGCCAGTTGAATGACATGCGCCTGCCTGTCGACCATGTCGTTGTTCCTTCCGGAAGCGCCGGCACCCATGCGGGCATGGTCGTTGGCATGTATGGAATGAATGCAAACATTCCCGTGAGCGGCGTGAACGTGTCCCGCAAGAAGCCGGTTCAGGAAGAGATTGTCTTCAACCTGGCTTCCGAGGTCGCCCGCAAGCTCGGGTTGAGCTCCGACGTCCCCCGCGAACAGGTGGTCTGCTATGACGAATACGTTGGTCCCGGCTACTCCCTGCCCACCGAGAGCATGGTCGAGGCGGTGAACCTGTTCGCCAGGACCGAGGGTGTCCTGCTCGATCCGGTTTACTCAGGCAAGGCTGCGGCCGGACTGATTGACTTGGTTCGCAAGGGCGCATTCGGAAAAGGCACCAACGTTCTTTTCCTGCATACCGGCGGTTCTCCGGCATTGTATGCGTATCTCGACACCTTTTACGGCAATTAGGCCCGGAGCGTCGAAATGACAGAGCAGATGACGGAAAAGATCGTCGGCATTCTCGGCGGGATGGGGCCTGAGGCCACCATAGACCTCATGATGCGGATCATGAGGCTGACCCCGGCCAAGGACGACATCGACCACATTCATTGCATCGTCGACAACAATCCCAAGGTTCCTTCGCGCATCAAGGCCATCATCGAAGGAACAGGGGAGAGCCCGGCGGCATGCATGGCAGGCATGGCCCAACGTCTGGAAGCGAGCGGTGCCGATTTTATCGTCATTCCCTGTAATACGGCGCATCATTACCACGGGGACGTGCAGAAAAGCGTGCACGTCCCTGTGCTCAACCTTATCGAACTGACTGTCGAATCCGTTCTCGGCGCACTTCCCGGCGTCGGCACGGTCGGCCTCCTCGCTTCACCAGCTGTCCGGATCACGGGTCTCTACGAGAATATTTTCCTGCCAAGGGGAGTGGAGGTCGTCTATCCGACCCTGGAGGATGAAGGCCGCTTGTTCCAGCTGATCAGAGAGATCAAGGCCGGGGCGCGTGGTGAGAAGGTCCGGCGTGATTTCGGTGAAATCGTGTCGGGGCTGAGTTCGATGGGGGCCGAGGTAGGCATTATCGCCTGCACGGAGCTCAGCGTTGTTGGCGAGGGCGACTTCCCTATGCCCGTGTTCGATGCCGCGGACATCCTGGCCAAAGAGATCGTGGATATCGTGAAAAACAACAAAGAGTATTGATTCATTGATGATAAAGTTTTCTGCTGTCTTTAATGCGGGTGAAATTTCAATTTTTTAGTTTTTTCTGCAGGAGGTGACTGGGCACTATTGCACGTTTCAGGAGACTTTTGCTTTCGCACTGTGTGAATCAAAAAACGCAAACAATGATCACAAGGAGAAAAAAATGCCTCGGAAAATTAAATTACTGGTAGTATGTCTGACTCTTTTGCTTGCTTTTGGTGCCGGTGACGTCTTTGCGAAAAGGATCGTCAAGGTAGGTATGGGTGATCCGATGGAGTCGGACCAGGGCGCATTTGCAAAAAGATTCAAAGAGAATCTTGAAGGACTTTCCAACGGTGAGATCGAGGTTCAGCTTTTTCCGGGCGGTTCTCTGGGCACTGAAACCGAAATGTTGCAGAATGCCCGCATGGGTACTCTGGATGTGGCAATTGTTGGCGTCGGCAACGTCGTCCCCTTCGTTCCTCAATTCGGAGCATTGAGCTATCCGTACCTGATCGAGAATCACTATGACGCCGTCAAGGCGACGACAGGTTACATGGGCGCATACTGGAACAAGATCGGAGAGGAGAAGGGCGGATTCACGGTGCTCGGCTGGACGTACTCGAATTTTCGATTCGTGACCAACTCCGCAAGGCCCGTCAATGCCCTCGCAGACCTCGCCGGTCTGAAGATCCGCGTCCCCCAGAACAAGGTCATCCTTGCCACGCTCACCGCACTGGGTGCCAATCCCATCCCCATGGCATGGTCAGAGACGTTCACGGCCATGCAGCAGAAAGTTATCGACGGCCAGGAGAATCCCTACATCGTCAATTACACGATGAAGTTCCAGGAAGTTCAGAAGTACCTCACCGAAACGCATTATCAGTATTCGTTCCAGCCGATGGTCATGGGCGTCAAGACCATGAAGAGCTTCGACGACGCGACCAAGGACATGGTTATCCGTGCTGGTATCGAGGCGCAGCAGTATTGCCTTCTCTTCCAGGTTCTTGAAGCTGAGAAAGCCAAGAAAGGCATGCAGGACGCCGGTGTTGAAGTCTCGATCCTGAAAGACGAAGATCAGTGGAAAGAGATCGTCAAAGCCAAAGTATGGCCTGAATATTATGACTTTGTTGGCGGAAAGGAAGTGATTGACACCATGATGCTGCATCTTGGGAAGAAGTAATTGCGCAGAAGAAAGGGGAAGAGGAAGCTCTTCCCCTTTTTTTTAAAAAGGGGCAAAAAATGGTCGCAAAAAAAATACTATGTTTTCTAGATAATATAGAAAAATATGTATGCCAGTTGATGTTAGCATTCTTTGTTGTAATTTTATTTGCGCAAATTATTTTGCGGGCATTGTTCAATATTGTCTTGCCTTGGAGTGAAGAAGTTTCACGATTTTCATTTGTGTGGTTTGTTTTTTTTGGTGCATCTTATGCTGCAAGACTTTCTGCTCACAACAGAGTCACTGTTCAGTTTCGTTTGTTGCCTGAATCATTTGGAAAATTTGCACAAATATTGTCTGATTTGATATGGATTGGATTTAATATTGTAATGGTTGTAGAAAGTTTTAAAGTTATTGAAAGCATGAAGGAGTTTTCATATTATTCTCCAGCACTTGGGTGGTCAATGGCATATGTTTATTACATATTCACTATAAGCTTTACCCTTATGTCTTTGAGAATAGTACAGGTAAATTATATCAAGTATATACTTAAAGAAGATATAAAAGATGTTGATCAGGTCGATCCAGACGAATTTAAACAGTTGACTGAGTAGTTGATCAAAACCGGCCGTAACGGAGAAAATCAATGTCTGAAGCTACAATATTATTTTTAAGTTTTGGAATTCTGCTTTTAATGGGGGGACCGATAGCCCTTGCTTTGGGTGCCGCGGCGATGATCACTTTTCTCCTGGACGGTCAGGATCTTTCGAGTTTGGTCCAGATCGCATTCAGTTCAGTCAACTCCTTTCCGATTATGGCTCTTCCCGCATTCGTTTTGGCCGGTGCCTTGATGGAATGTGCCGGAATTTCCAGACGTCTGGTGCGTATCGCGGAGGCAATGATTGGAAGGGTCACCGGAGGGCTCGCGATCACGACAACCTTGGCCTGCGTTTTTTTCGGTGCGATTTCGGGTTCTGGTCCGGCCACGACCGCTGCCGTCGGCATGCTCATGATCCCGGCCATGATCAAAAAAGGATACGATCGGGGTTATGCTGCCGCAGCTACCGGTACATCAGGAGGTCTGGGAATCATCATTCCTCCGAGTATTCCGATGGTAATCTATGGCGTAACCGCCCAGCAATCGATAACAAAGATGTTTATCGCCGGCGTTTTTCCAGGTCTGATCATTGCTTCCGTGATGGTTCTCATGCATTATCTGATTTGCAAGGCAAAGCATATCGGATTGAGTGATGAAGAATTTAATTACAAAAAGTTGATTAATACGGTAAAAGAAGGATTTCTAGCGATTTTGGCTCCAGTTGTAATACTTGGTGGTATATATTCTGGTGTATTCACTCCAACAGAAGCAGCTATTGTAGCAATTTTTTATACACTTTTTGTTGGAATATTTGTTTACAAAGAAATTACTTTAAAAGGAATCGCCAAGTCGCTTGAGACGACGTCATGGCTGACCGGGCGAGTTCTTATCATCATGTTTACAGCGTATGCATTTGGAAGAATCCTTGTTCAGTACAGGATTCCGGATATGATTGCCGAAGGTTTGTTGAACTTCACGACAAATTTGACCATAATCTGGATTCTCGTCGTGATGTTCCTGGTGTTCATAGGAATGTTCATGGAGACCTTGGCAATCATCATGATCGTCACTCCCGTACTGCTTCCCGTCATGGTGGCCCTTGGGGTCGATCCCATTCATTTTGGCATCATTCTCATCTGTTGCCTGTCCCTGGGCTTTTCGACGCCGCCACTCGGGGAGAATATATTCATTTCATCCGGCATCGCCCAAGTGTCGCTGGAGGAGATATCGGTAAAATCGCTCCCGTTCATTGCGGTCAGCCTCGTAGCCATCATGCTTATGGTCATTTTCCCGCAAACGATTCTCTGGCTTCCTTCATTCTTCGGATATTGATTCCAGGCTGTAATCCTCCTGATGCGGACTATCCGCAGAGAATGCGCAAAAAATGGCGCATTCTCTGCGGTTGTTTTTATCAGAACGTTAATTACGACGACTGGCCGATTGGTCTTTGTCCGTCAGGCTGGCGCTGCCTGGACGCGGTTTCGGGATCGTCCCGTCCCGGTTCGGGGACTGGACAATTCTTGGGACCAAGTACTATGGCACTAAATCTGCTTAAAAGAAACTCCATGTCCCGGAAACACACACTTTCAGCAGATGCGTTGTATCAATTTGGGTCACCCGCCCGTTCGGGCGGTGTGTCAAAAAGGTTCATTGAGCGTGTTGGTTTTTTTGGGGACTGGATTCATGTCAACCGGACGGTTCGCCGTTCTTTACCGCAAGTTGGGTATGTCCATGCAAATCTTTGATCTTGCCACTGCCGACCTTGAGTTTGTCGCCGAGGTCGAAGCCCGCAGCCATCAGAAAATCAGGAACTGCTACCAGTGCGGCAACTGTACGGCCGGGTGTCCGTACACGTTTGCCTACGATTATTCGGTCAGTCAGATCATGCGTCTGATCCAGGCCGGGCAAAAGGAAGCAGTGCTGAAAAGCCGTTCATTATGGCTGTGCGGCTCCTGTCAATCCTGTACCACGCGTTGTCCGAACAAGATCGATGTCGCGCTGGTCATGGATGTCTGTCGGCACATGGCCCGGGAAGCCGGGTACGCCACGGAACGCTCCGTGAAGATTTTCGCCGATTCGTTTCTGGCCTCGGTCGAGCGCCATGGCCGCGCCTATGAGCTGGGTCTCATGGCCGCTTACATGACTCGCTCCGGCCGCGTATTCACCGATGTCGATCTGGCTCCGCAGGCTCTCATGCGCGGCAAGCTGCCGTTCAAACCGCACCAGATCCAGGGGCGCGAACAGGTGGCCCGCATTTTCGAGCGGTTCCGCAAAGGAGGCGACAATGTTTAAAATCGCGTATTATCCGGGCTGTTCCGGTCAGGGCACATCCCTGGAATACGACAACTCCACCCGAGCGGTCTGCAAGGCCCTGGACGTGGAGCTGGTGGATATCCCGGACTGGAGCTGCTGCGGATCCACTCCCGCGCATACCGTGAATCATGTCCTGTCCGCGGCCCTGTCCGCCCGCAACCTGGCCCAGGTCGAGGTCATGGGCATGGATCGGGTGACAACGCCCTGTCCCAGCTGTCTGACCAATCTGCGCACCGCCGCCCACAAGATGGAAGATCCCGCGTTTCGGACCAAGGCCAATGCGCTCCTCGACGTGCCCTGCAACGGTAACGTGGACGCGCAGTCCGTGTTGCAGGTGCTGACCGAGAATGTGGACATTGAGCTGATCAAGTCCAAGGTGGTCAAGCCTCTGACCGGAATCAAGATCGCCTGTTATTATGGATGCATCATGAACCGGCCCCCGGAGCTGATGCGTTTCGACCACCACGAAAATCCCATGGCCATGGACAACCTTATGGCCGCGCTTGGCGCCGAAGTCGTGCCTTTTGCACTCAAGGTCGAGTGCTGCGGTGCGTCTTACGGCATACCGCGCAACGACATCGTGACCCGGCTTTCGGGCAAGCTGCTGGACGCCGGGCGTGATGTGGGCGCCGACGCCTTCGTGACCGCCTGTCCGCTGTGCCAGATGAATCTGGACCTGCGGCAGGGACAGATCAATCACGCCCTGCACGAGAAATTCAAGATCCCGGTTTTCTATTATACCCAACTCCTTGGCTATGCTCTGGGACTGGACCGCGCGCAGCTTGGCTTTGAAAAGCTCTGTGTCGATCCGAGACTCGCCCTGGGCAAGATCAAACAACCGGCGCAGGCCAGGTAGGGAGGACGCAATGCGAATTGGTGTTTTTATCTGCCATTGCGGCAGCAATATTGCCGGAACCGTGGACTGTCCGTCCGTTGCGGCCACGGCCCTGACCTACCCGGACGTGGTTTTTTCCACGGATACGATGTATGCTTGTTCCGAGCCCGGGCAGGACGCCATCATCCAGGCCATCAAGGACAAGAATCTCGACGGCGTGGTCGTGGCCTCCTGTACCCCGCGCATGCACGAACCCACTTTCCGCCGGACAGTGGAGCGCGCGGGACTCAACCGCTACATGTTTGAAATGGCCAACATCCGCGAGCATGTCTCCTGGATCGGCAAATCAAAGGATCTGAACACGGGCAAGGCCGCCGAGCTGGTGCGCATGGCCGTGGAAAAGCTGCGCCGCGACAAGCCGCTGATCCCCAAACGCTTCGAGACGGTCAAGCGCGTGCTGGTCATCGGCGGCGGCGTGGCCGGCATCCAGGCGGCGCTCGATTGCGCGGACGGCGGGCAGGAAGTCATCATGGTCGAGCGCGAGCAGACCATCGGCGGCAAGATGGCCAAGCTGGACAAGACCTTCCCCACGGTGGACTGCTCATCCTGCGTTCTGGGCCCGAAGATGGTCGACATCGCCCAGCATCCCAACATCACACTTTACGCCTGCTCCGAGATCGAAGCTGTCGGCGGGTACGTTGGCAACTTCCAGATCACCATCCGCAAGAAGGCGACCTTCGTGAACTGGAAGGACTGCACGGGCTGCGGCCTGTGTGTGGAAAAATGCCCCAGCCGCAAGTTTCCCGACAAATTCAACGAAAATCTCTGCAACGCTCCCTCCATCAACATCCCGTTCCCGCAGGCCATCCCCAAGAAAGCGGCCATCAATGCGGAATCGTGCATCATGTTGACCAAGGGCAAGTGCGGACTGTGCGCCAAGGTCTGTCCGGTCAAGTGCATCGACTTCGAACAGAAGGATGAGCTCATCAATGTGGATGTGGGCGCCATTGTCGTGGCCACGGGTTACGACCTCTTCGATTGGCACAAGTATCCGCAGTACGGTGAAGGCCGCTACCCGGATGTGGTCACCTCCATGCAGTACGAGCGCATGCTTTCGGCTTCCGGTCCTTCGGGCGGACACATCAAGCGGCCCTCCGACGGCAAGGAGCCCAAAAACGTGGTCTTCATCCAGTGCGTGGGTTCGCGCGACAAGTCCGTGGACCGTCCGTACTGTTCAGGCTTCTGCTGCATGTACACCGCCAAGCAGACCATCCTGACCAAGGACCATATCCCCGATTCCCAGTCATATGTCTTCTACATGGACATCCGTTCGCCGGGTAAGCTCTACGACGAGTTCGTCCGCAGGGCCATGGAGGAGTACGGGGCGCAGTATGTGCGTGGCCGCGTGGCCATGATCTATCCCAAGGGCGACAAGCTCATCGTGCGCGGCGCCGACACTCTGGCCGGTACGCAGGTGGAGGTCCCCGCCGACCTGGTCGTGCTGGCCGTGGGCGCCGAATCGGCCAAGGGCGCGGTGCAATTGGGCGAGAAGCTGCGTGTGGCTCCGGATCAGTACGGCTTCTTCGTCGAGAGTCATCCCAAACTCAAGCCCGTCGAGACCAATACTGCCGGCGTATTCCTGGCCGGCGCCTGTCAGGGTCCGAAAGACATTCCGGCTTCGGTCAGTCAGGGCAGCGCCGCCGCTTCCAAGGTTCTGGGTCTTCTCTCCAAGAAGGAACTGGAATCCGATCCGGCAGTTTCCAGGGTCAATCCGGCCCGCTGCGTTGGCTGCGGCAAGTGCATTCAGACCTGTCCGTTCGGAGCCATCAAGGAAGTCCAGGACCGCTTCGGCAACCCCAAGGCCGAGGTCATCGACACGGTCTGCCAGGGCTGCGGCATCTGCACGGTTACCTGCCCCCAGGGCGCCGTCCAGCTTGAACATTTCACTGATAACCAGATCCTCGCGGAGGTGAACGCCTTATGCCCGCCCAAGATGTTCGCGAATTACGAATAGTCGGCTTCTTATGTAACTGGTGCTCCTACGGCGGCGCGGACACGGCGGGTGTATCCCGTTTCAATCAGCCTACGGATCTGCGCGTCATCCGCGTACCCTGTTCCGGCCGTATCGATCCGCTCTTCATCGTCCGTTCCCTCATGAACGGCGCGGACGGAGTGCTCGTTTCCGGCTGTCACCCCCGGGATTGCCACTATGCCGAAGGCAACTTCTACGCCCGGCGCAGGCTCGAAATGCTCAAACGCTTCCTGCCCATAACAGGCATCGATGCGCGCCGTTTCGAATATACCTGGGTTTCGGCGTCGGAAGGACAGCGCTGGCAGCATGTGGTCACGGAGTTCACGCGCCGTATCCATGAGCTCGGGCCCGCGCCGACCTTCAACCCGGCGTCCGAGGCGGACTGGAACACGCTGGCCGTGCAGGCTGGCCAGGGGCAGACTTGCCCGTGTCACGGATAGATTTGCAATAACAGGAGGACATATGTCCCAATTGGATGATCTCAAAAATGCCATCAAGAGCCACCTGGGCGAGCTTGAGTGCGTCATCGGCTGGGAGCAGGGCTATGATCCGCTCCATGCCACGCCGCTCTTCATCCGCACCGAGGCGGATCTTGACCGGCTTATGATAGGCCCCTTGGCCGTGCACAACCTGGCCACCTACCTGACCGGGTACAAGGGCAAGAAGATCGGAGTGGTGGTCAAGGGCTGCGACAGCAAGAGCGTGATCCAGCTCCTGAACGAAAAGCTGATAAACCGCGAGGATGTCGTGATTTTCGGCCTCTGTTGCGACGGCGTGGTCAGCCAGCGCAAGATCCGCGCGGCCCTGCCCGCCGATCCGGGATTCGTGGAGTCGGTGGAGATTGGCGCGGGTGACCTCAAGGTCTCCGTGGCCGGTCAGTCCGCGACCCTCAAACTCTCCGACGTGCAGGCCGACAAATGTCTGACCTGCGCCACTCCCGACGCCATCATCTCCGACGTGCTGATAGGCACCGCCCATACTCCGGCCCCGGCCGCGAGCACGGCCTGCCAGGATGAGTTCGAGGCCAAGAGCGACGCCGAAAAGCTCGCTTTCTGGCAGGAGACCATGAGCCGCTGCATCCGCTGCTACGCCTGCCGCAATGCCTGTCCCATGTGTGTCTGCCGCGACCATTGCATCGCGACCAGCCGCGACCCGCTGTGGATCAGCCAGGACAATTCCCCGGCCGAGAACATGATGTTCCAGATGGTCCATGTCTCGCATCTGGCCGGGCGCTGCACGGAATGCGGTGAATGCGAACGGGCCTGTCCCGTGGACATTCCGCTCATGCTGCTTAGGCGCTGGATGAACAAGCAGGTCAAGGACGTGTTTGAACTGCAGGCTGGCACGGCTCTGCAACAGACCCCGCCTCTCTTGACCTTCAAGGTCGAGGAAGAGCGCATCAACGAGCGAGGCTGGTAATGGAACGATTCATAACAAAAGAGAACCTCACCCGACTGGCCGAGGAACTGGCCGCCTCCTGCCGCGTACTTGCGCCGGTGGCCACCTGCGGCACCGTGACCTTCCGTCGTTTTCAGCCGGGCATGACCATGGATCTGCATTCCCGCATGGCGACGGTGTCACCCAAGGCCGCGACGTTTCCGCAGACCGAAACCCTGCTGACGGTCAAGCGCGAAATCCCGGAGAAGAAGCCGGAAATCACCGAGACCCTGCCCGAGGGTAAGAGCGTTGTCATCGGTTGCCGCCCCTGCGGTGCGCGAGGCAAGCTTATCTTCAACCCGGTTTACGAGACGGACAAGACCAAGGACCCCTATTACATCCGGCGTCGGGACAACACGGTCTTCATTTCGCTGGCCTGCGACCGCCCCGAGACGACCTGCTTCTGTCACAGCGTCGGCAGCGGCCCTGCGGATTCAGATGGTTCCGACGTGCTTCTGACTCTGGTCGGGGAAGGGTATGTGGCGCGTTCCGTCACGCCTGTCGGCGAGGAAGTCATGAAGTCCTCCCTTTTCGGGGACGCGGGCGACAAAGGCAAGGAGGCGGATGCCAAGAATGCCAAGGCCAGGGAGATGATGGGCGAGGCCCATGATCATGCCTCGGCCCCGGCCAGTCTCCTGGCCCGCTTCGACGACATGGACTTCTGGCAGGCCCAATCGGCCAAGTGCATCTCCTGCGGAGCCTGCACCTACATGTGTCCGACCTGCTACTGCTTCAACATCACCGACGACGATATTGGCCTTGAAAGCCGGCGCATCCGCAGTTGGGACAATTGCATGTCCCATACCTTCACCCTGGAAGGCAGCGGTCACAACCCGCGTCCGACCAAGGCGCATCGTCTGAAAAACCGTGTCGGGCACAAGTTCAGCTACTACCCGGATCTGCACAAGGGCGTCATCGCCTGTTGCGGATGCGGGCGGTGCATCAAGCAGTGCCCCGCCGGAGTCGATATCCGGCAGATCGTGAAAGCAGCACAGGAGTACTCCGAATGAATGCCAATCCCTATCTCCCGGACATGGCCACCATTGTCGAAGTGATCCAGGAGACGCACAACATCAAGACCTTCCGCATCGTCATCAACAACGAAGAGCGCATGAAGGCCTTCACCTTCCGGCCCGGACAGGTAGGGCAGCTCTCGGTCTTTGGCGTGGGCGAGTCGACCTTTGTCATCAACTCCTCGCCGACCCGCAAGGACTACCTGCAGTTCAGCGTCATGCGCGTGGGCGAGGTCACGACCCGCCTGCACCAGCTGCAGCCAGGCGACCAGATCGGCGTGCGCGCTCCTCTTGGCAATTCCTTCCCGGTGGAGGACTTGAAAGGCAAGAACATCGTCTTCGTTGGCGGCGGCATCGGCATGGCGCCCTTGCGGACCCTGTTTACCTACATGCTCGATAACCGTAAGGATTACGGTGATATAACGCTTTTGTACGGTGCGCGCAGCCCCGCCGACCTGACCTACAAGGCAGAACTGCCGGAGTGGACGGAACGCAAGGATGTGAACACCGTGCTGACCATCGACAACCCGTCCGAGGGCTGGGAGCACAAGGTCGGCCTCATCCCGAACGTGCTGCTCGAAATCAATCCCTCGCCCAAGAACACGGTGGCCATCACCTGCGGGCCGCCGATCATGATCAAGTTCACCCTGCAGGCCCTCAAGAAACTGGGTTTTGAGGACGAGAACATCCTTACCACCCTGGAAAAGCGCATGAAGTGCGGTGTGGGCATCTGCGGGCGCTGCAACATCGGCACGAAGTACGTGTGCATGGACGGCCCGGTCTTCACCTACGCCCAGCTCAAAGAGCTGCCCTCGGAATTATAGGAGGTTTTATGGCTGGAATATTCAAGGCGACGGACATTCTCCTGGCCGCCCAGGAAGTCGAGACTCGTGGCGAAGCCTTCTACAATCGTCTGGTTGAGACCACCACCGAGCCGAAGCTCAAGGATCTGTTCTCCTTTCTTGCAAAGGAGGAGACCAAGCACCGTGAGATCTTCGCCAAGCTCTACGAGCGGGTGGGGCAGGTCGAACTCCCGGCCTGGGCCGAGGAAGACGAATATGTGGATTACCTCAAGTATCTGCTCGATTCGCACACCCTTTTTCGCCTGGGTGACGTGAACCATCTCAAGACCTTCATGGGTACGCCTGAGGAGGCCATCGAGACGGCCATGGGATTCGAGAAGGACACGATCATGTTTTTCCTCGAAATGCGCGAGTTCGTGCCCGAAGGGGAAAGAAAATACATTCAGGCCTGCATCGACGAGGAGCGCACGCATTTGCGCCTCCTGGCCGGAATGCTCAGAAAATAGTTACGCACTTCCTCCTCCAGTGTCGGCCCTCGGACGAAAGTCCGGGGGCCCTTTTTTTTCGATTCTTGCCGGAAACCTGCCACACGACTGTGAGTTCACATTGCGCTAATGTTACGATTAGGTTACCGTTTTCGGCGACGGAACAGGGGGGGGCTTCAAGAGGGGGCTCAGGCGTGATGCGTGTCCGCGAGCGGCCTGACGCAAGAACGATTTGGGTCTTACGCGAGACGGCCCCACAAGTTCATACGCAGTGCAGATGATTCTGCAGGGGGCGTTTTTGAAAAGTTTTTCTGTCGAAAACGAACATCCTGTTTCTGTTGTGAAAATTGAAAACAGGGGGGCGGCGTGTGGCTGCCTGTTTTTCAACTCGGATTTTTAAAGCGGCTTTGCCTTGATTTGATGGTGCACCAGTCGCTTCGTCAGAAAGAACACTGTAACAAGGAGATGATCATGAAGAAGGGTTTCTTGGGCTTTTTGGCCGCGGTGATGATCCTGGCCGTCGCCGTTCCCGGATTCGCGGATGAATGTACCTACCGCGGCATTCTGGATAAAATGTATTGCGACAACGACAAGGACCTGGTCGCCGACAACGCTCCCGCCGGCAACTGCAAGGATCCTTCAACCCTGGTTTTCACCTACACGCCGGTTGAAGATCCCGCCGTGTATCAGGATCTTTTTTCCGATTTTCAGGCGCACATGAAGAAGATAACGGGCAAGGACGTCATCTACTACACCGTGCACTCCAATTCGGCTCAGGTCGAGGCCATGCGCTCCGGGCGCCTGCACATTGCCGGCTTCTCCACCGGGCCCACCGGCTTTGCAGTGAACCTGGCCGGTTACGTGCCCATCGCCGTCAAGGGTGATGAAAAGGAATTTCAGGGCTACAACCTGATCGTGGTCGTCAAGAAGGACAGTCCCATCCAGACCATGGCCGATCTCAAGGGCAAGAAAGTCGCGCACACTTCTCCTTCCTCCAACTCCGGCAACCTGGCTCCGCGCGCGCTGTTCCCCGCCCAGGGCATCGTGCCTGACGAAGACTACACCGTGGTCTACTCCGGCAAGCACGACCAGTCCGTGCTGGGTGTCGTCCATGGCGACTACGACGCCGCTCCCGTGGCCTCCGACGTTTACGAGCGCATGCTGCGCGCCGGTCGCGTCGATGAAGGCGCGGTGCGGATCATCTACACCAGCCCCCGCTTCCCCACGTCATCCTTCGGATACTCCAGCCAGCTTTGCCCGGAACTGGTGGAAAAGATCAAGGAAGCGTTCTTTTCCTATCGCTACACCGAAGAAATGAAGAAGGCCTTTGACGGCGCGGATCGTTTCTTCCCCATCACCTACCAGAAGGATTGGGCAGTCATTCGCGATATCGCCGATGCCACGGGCGCAAGCTACAATGAGGAAGGCCTGAGGGCCATGATCGCCAAGGAAAAGGCGGACGCGGAAAAGAAAGAAAAGAAGCAGTAATCACATACAAGGCATTATCGTGACGTCATCAAGCAACAACGGGAACGGGGGGAATGCCTCCCGTTCCCTGATCGTAAAGGATCTGGTCAAGGCTTACGTTCCGGGCAAGCCGGTTCTCAAAAACATCTCCTTCGAGGTCAGGGGCCGTTCCACGGTGGCCATCATCGGCCCCTCCGGGACGGGCAAGAGCACGCTGCTGCGCTGCATCAACCGGCTCATCGACCCCACCAGCGGCACCATCACCGTGGCCGGACACGAAATCACGCGGCTTTCGGGCAAGGAATTGCGCCTGGCCCGGCACCACGTGGGCATGGTCTTTCAGGAGTTCAACCTGGTGGAACGTCTCTCGGTCATCGAGAACGTACTTTGCGGCAGACTCGGTTTCGTGCCCGTCTGGAGGGCCTGGCTGCGCAAGTTCGAGCAGCACGACATTGATCGGGCCTTCGAGCTGATCGACATGGTCGGCCTGACCGAGTTCGCCACGGAGCGTGCCGACGCACTGTCCGGCGGGCAGCGTCAGCGCGTGGGCATCGCCCGGGCCGTGATGCAGAATCCGGATGTGATCATGGCCGATGAGCCCACCTCGTCACTTGATCCCAAGACTTCCGTCGAAATCATGGGACTTCTGAACGATTTCTCCAAGGCGCACGACATCCCGGTGCTGATCAACATTCACGACGTCAACCTGGCCAAGCGCTTTGCCGACCGGGTCATAGGAATGTCGCTGGGGAGCATCGTGTTTGACGGTCCGCCCGCTGAGCTGACGGATGATCATCTCAAGCAGATCTACGGCGGCGAGGACTGGTTGTCATGAGCGCGGCCAACACCAGAAGAGCTTTCAAGCCCAACTGGCTCGCGCGTCTTGGGTGGCTCGCTGTTATAGGCTATTGCGTGCTCGCATTCTGGTCTCTGGACATCACTTTGGACCGTTTCGTGATCGGCCTCGAGAATGGCGCAAAATTCCTGGGCAGCATGATTCCGCCCAATTTCGGGCGCTGGACGCTGCTGCTGGGCAACCTGCTGGAGACGCTTGAAATCGCGGTGATCGCCTCGGCTTTCGGTGTGGCGTTTTCCCTGCCCATCGGCCTGGCCGCCTCTCGCAACCTGATGCCGACCTGGGCGACCTGGCCGGCGCGCATTCTCATTGCGATCTGCCGTTCCTTTCATCCGGTCATCTTTGCCATCCTGTTCGTCAAGGCGGTGGGATTTGGACCGCTGGCAGGCATCCTGACCCTGGTTTTCGCGTCCATAGGCTTCATCGGCAAGCTCTTCGCCGAAGCAATCGAGGAGATTTCCCTCAAACCGGTGGAAGCCTGCCGGGCCGCCGGAGCCCCGTTCATGAGCGTCATCCTTTATGCAGTGCTGCCGCAGGTCCTGAATCGCTTCATCGGGTTCGCCACGTACCAGTTCGACGCGAACATCCGCAATTCGACCATGGTCGGGATTGTCGGCGCGGGAGGCATCGGCGGGACACTGTTCGCGGCTTTTCAGCGCTTCGACTACGACTTTCTGGCAGCGATCCTCATCTCCATCATCATCCTCGTCATGCTCGGCGAATACCTCGCATCCATAGTCAAGGCGGTGTTCAATGACTAGTCGCACATGGGAACGCTTCACTCCGGCACAACGTCTGGCCCGGTTCGCGATCTATCTGGCTGCGGTCACCGCCCTGGTCGTTTCGATGCGCACTGTGCAGATCGTCCCGGAGTTTTTGTACGATGCCCCGACCCAGATGGCGGACATGTTCGCCCGAATGTGGCCGCCGGACATTGGACACTACCGGGAAGGCGTGCATCAGGCTCTGGTCGAGAGCATGCACATAGCTGGCATGGGCACCATTCTGGCTCTGGTCATGTCTTTGCCCGTGGCGCTTCTGGCCGCGAGCAACATTACCCCCGTGCCGGCCTTGAACTGGCTGGCGCGGCTGATCCTCGTTTCCTCGCGTTCGGTCAATACCCTGGTCTGGGCGATCCTGTTCGTGGCCGTCTTCGGTCCCGGCGCCCTGGCCGGAACCATCGCCATCGGATTCAGGTCCATCGGTTTTTGCGGCAAGCTTCTGGGCGAGGCCTTGGAGGAATGCAACAAGGGGCCGGTGGAAGCGCTCAAGGCGGCGGGGGCCCCCTGGCCGAGCATTTTCCTGAAGGCTTACTGGCCTCAGGTATCACCGGCCTTCTGGGGGATCACCCTGTTCCGGTGGGACATCAACGTGCGTGAATCCGCGGTTATCGGTCTGGTCGGCGCAGGCGGGATTGGCATGGCGCTGGACACGGCCATAGCCCTTTTTCGCTGGAATCAGGTCGCACTCATCCTGCTGTGCATCTTTGCCGTGGTTATCGTGGCCGAGATAGTGGTCACGAAGATCCGGCAGAAAATCATCTAGCATTCATCGCAGAAAAGCAGAAAACCCTGCGTCACGGTAAACTCTTTCTTTCCGTGACGCAGGGTTTTTCTTGTTCATGCAGCGCGTAATCGCGCCCCAGGCTGTGCCCGAAGGGCGTTGGAGCGTCCGGGCTAGAACTCGAGCTGTCCCTGGTCGCTCAGGAAACTCATGGTCGTCTGTCTGCGCTTCCCGTTTTCCAGATAGACCACGCTGTAGAAGCCCTTGGGCAGGACGATGTCCTTCACGCTTCTGGCCTTGATCTCGAAGGGACCGAACTCCTTGTAGGTCTGCTGGTTCCTGAACCACAGGACAAGAGGACGGGAAGAGGTGACGACAAGCCTGCCTTTGTCGAACGATCCCTCAGGGGCTTTGGGTGCCTCTTTGGCCGTATCGGATTTTGGCTTCGAATCCTTCTTGCCTGGCGCGGTAGAGTTCCGGACCGTGTCGCCGGAATTTGCGTTCGTGTTTGACAAAGTGGCATTCGGGTGCGCCTCCGCATTCGCTGCGGTGGCTTTTGGAAGCGAAAGCGCCGCAACGGCGACGGACGAGTTCGTTCCGAGGTCCGACTCGGTCGTGGGCGGGGTGGCTCCGTCATTGGATCGGGAGAAGACCGGCAACGCGGTCCCGCCTTCTGCCGTGCCGTTTCCGGGAGCCGGGGCCGGTGAAACGATTTTGGCCTGCGGTGGGGTGGTGTGGTTGCCATCGGGAGCGGGTTGTTCAGCCATTGCGGAGGCTGAGGTGCCGTTTTGCACCGGGACACCGGGTGTAGCGGATGCCTCGGGCTTGGCGTCGGCCATCCGGTTCGACTCGGTGAACGGCTTTTCCAGACCCAATAGACCCTGTCTGTGCGCGAAGTAACCCGCGCTTCCGGCGATGAGCACAACGGCCATTCCCAGATGCAGGAGGCTCGGCTTCCAGGCACCCTTTGCAGGCGGGTCCTGCGGCGCTGACAGGGATTCATCGGGTTTGAAGGAATAGAGGAGACCGCATTTGGGACACTCGCCGGGGAAGAGCTCCAATTCTTCACGGCTTGGCTGGTGGCGGCATTTGGTGCACACGGGGCGACTTGATTCGGCCGGGCCCTTCGGCGCATGGCTGGCCTGGGGTACATCCTCGCCGTGGAGTTGAGATCCGGTGTCGGAACTCACCAGCCCGGACAGCTTGTCGATCAATACATGCATTTTTTCGGCGGGCAAGGCATCTTCGTGGGTCAGGATGGCCTGCACCAGATTTCCTGCCTCGACCACCAGCGTCCCTCGAACCGGTCCCGCAATGCCGACGCTGGCCCGGCTGAAGCAAAGCACCGGGCAGGGGTGCACTCCTCCGGCGTACTGCAGATCCAGGTGTCTGGTCAGTTTTTGGGTCAGGTTCCAGCACTGGGTCAGCATGTCCAGCAGGAATGGCCAGCCGTTGAGGCGCAGGGCTTCGCCCGCGGCCATGACATTCCCGACATGGCTTCGGGTCCTGATCAGGAACAGCCCGTTGGGGCCGATGACGGCATGATCCAGGCGGTTGCCGTCGAAATGCAGATTGTGGAAAATGTGGTATTCATCGGGGAGTTCCCGCAACGTCTTGCCCACGATCTGTTCGGCCCGGGCGTTTGTCTGCGAATGCGCGGGATAGTGCGCAAGGGTAAGGCCGATTTCTTCAAACCGCAGGATGGCCGCTATGAAGAACACTGCAAAGAGGGCTGTGACCCATGGCAGGCCATGTCTGAACGCGAACAGGCCCGCAGCTCCAAGTATCAGGACCAAAACCAGGGGCACAATGATGCGCAGCAGGATGTCCTTGCGCTGGGCAGATGCCTGGCTGATGCTGCCTTGAGTCGCTTTGTCGTGAATATGAGCCATGACGCCTCGACGTGTTCTCTCGTTACGTAGTCCCTGACTCGCGTACTATAAGCCTTGGATCTGGAAATAAGTCAAGGCTTGCAGTACTGTATGACAGTTGCCGTCAGAGGAAATGCGCCTCGCTCAAAAAAGCGAACCTCGCGACCGATTCCAAAATCGTGTTTGTCCGGAACCATGTGCAGGGGCGGGCTCTATTGCGCCAGAGGAGCAAAGCGGGCGCCGGTCATACGGGCCAGGTCTTCCGGAGCGAGTTCGATGTCCAGGCCGCGCCGTCCTCCGCTGACCATGATGGCCTGGTGAGACTGGGCCGAGTCGTCGATGAAGGTGCGCAGCCGCTTTTTCTGTCCAAGAGGGCTGACCCCGCCGAGAACGTAGCCGGTGGTACGCTCCACGAGGGTCCGGTCGGCCATGGCCGCCTTCTTGGCCCCGGCGGCCTTGGCCAGATGCTTGAGCCCGAGCATGCTCTCCACCGGAATTACGGCCACAACCAGCTCTCCGCCCATATCCGCGACCAGGGTCTTGAAGACCTGTCCGGGGTCGACGCCGAGTTTTTCGGCCGCTTCCAATCCATAGGAAGTGCACGAAGGGTCATGGTCATATTCACGAACGACGAATGTGATTCCGGCTTTTTTTGCGGCGTTTATGGCAGGGGTCATGAGCGTGCGGCTACAAAGGCGGGCGGCAAAAGTCCAGCCCGGATGTGCGAAGCAGGCGCGGCGCGTCGGTCGGACGCGCCGCGTCTGGTATTCTGGTCAGGAATCTGCACAAAGTCGTGAAGCTCCTTCAGGAGACATTTCCGCGGACGTGCGCCTGGCCTGGGCAGGCGATAACACCGTATTTCAATGCATCAAAGCGTGGGCGCACTTCTTCGGGGGAATGACGACTTTTTGCCGTGGTTCTAGCTCGCGGCCTGCGCAGACGCCAGGATGTATTCCTTGATGTCGTCGATGGTCACCACGGGAAGGTCGTGGCGTCTGCCGAACTCCTGGATTTCGGGCATGCGGGCCATGGTGCCGTCTTCGTTGGTGACTTCGCACAGCACGCCGCAGGGTTTGAGTCCGGCCAGGCGCATGAGGTCCACGGTGGCCTCGGTGTGGCCTTCGCGCTCCAGCACTCCGCCCGGGCAGGCGCGCAGCGGGAAGATGTGCCCCGGGCGATGCAGATCGGCGGGCCGGGCATCGTCGGCGATGGCGGCCTGTACCGTGCGCACGCGGTCGGCGGCGGACACGCCGGTGGTCACTCCCTGGGCGGCTTCGATGGAGACGGTAAACGCGGTTTGATAGCGGCTGGAGTTGTTGCTGACCATGGGCGCCAGTTCCAGGGCGCGGACCTTGTCCTCGGGCAGGCAGAGGCAGACAATGCCGCTGCATTCGCGGATGAGCATGGCCATCTGGGCTGCGGTCAGGGACTGGGCGGCGAAGATCAGGTCGCCTTCGTTTTCGCGGTTCTCGTTGTCGGTGACCAGCACCCCCCGGCCTTGTTGCAAGGCCGCAAGGGCGCGTTCGACCCGGACGCTGGGAGGGGTGTTTTCAAAATTCTCTGAAAACTGATTCACGTTGGTTCTCCTTGGAATTGAGCGTGAATCAGGGCGCGGCAAAAATCCGTTCACGCCCGTGAACGGCGGCCGTCTTCTCTTTCATCCGGACTGTCACCGTCGGCTCCGGCTTCTCACCGGATCTGCTGACCTTCCGGACCCCCGGAAGCGCTCGCGGGCTCCCCGCCAAAAAACGGGATACCGCCGGTGGGGAATTGCACCCCGCCCTGAGAAGTGGGCACAATGCGCGGCGAGACGGGCGCTGTCAACGGTGCGAAGGCGGGAAAAGACTGTGTATGACAAAATGGCGAATTCGGCCATTGCCTCGCGCACGGGAAGCGGGTAGAGTGCTTAAATAGAGAACATGCCACAAGGACTTTCCCTTGTGGCTTTTTTTTCCCGCAACGTTACTTTAAAGGATCGATCATGACAGAAAATCAAATACAAGCAGGCAGTTCCGTCGAGTCTCAATGCAAGAAATGCAAGACCGTGACCGACCATCATGTGGTCGTCATGTCCGGCGAGAAGATCGCCAAGGTCGAGTGCAAGGTTTGTAACGCACGTCACGCCTACGTGTCTCCCACTGCCGAGCCCAAGGTCAAAAAGCCCGCCACACCGCGTCCCAAGAAGGCGGCCCTGGCCTCCACCAAGCAGGCCCAGGCCCTGTTCGAACAGTGGGAAAAGCTGGTCACCCCCTGCGCAAAGCCTCTTTCCTACAGCATGGAGCGCACGTTTCAGATCGGCGATGTCATTGATCATCCCACTTTTGGCCTTGGCTATGTCCAGAAATTGATGAAGCCCTGCACTGCCGAAATTCAGTTCAAGGATGCCATCCGCAACATGCGCTGCGGGATGTTCAAGTAGGCTTCCAGGCTCTTCTCTTGCCGCCTGCCTTCATACGGCCGCCTGTCCGGATTTGCGCCCTTAAAAAAGATCCGCTTTTTTCGTTTCTTTCCTTCTTGACGTCGCCCGAAAGGTGCGCGTAATGGAAAAATAGTGTCGTGCGCCGTGTGTTGTGCGCCGTGCGACCAGCTCCACATCGGCTTCAGTTAAGGAAGCCGTTTTTTATGCTCTACGAGGAAAATATGCCCACCATGCAGAAGAATGACAATATCAGAAATATCGCAATCATAGCACACGTTGACCATGGCAAGACCACTCTGGTGGATGTCATGTTCCGACAGTCCGGAGTTTTCCGGGACAATCAGGCCGTGGACGACCGCGTCATGGATTCCATGGACTTGGAGCGTGAACGCGGCATCACCATCGCTGCCAAGAATTGCTCCGTGCGCTGGAAAGGCGTGAAGATCAATATCGTCGACACTCCCGGCCATGCCGATTTTGGCGGGGAAGTGGAACGCGCCCTGTCCATGGTCGACGGCGCGGTGCTTCTGGTGGACTCCTCGGAAGGCCCGCTGCCCCAGACCCGGTTCGTGCTCAAGAAAGCCCTGGACGCGAGCCTGCCCATCCTGGTCGTGGTCAACAAGATCGACCGCGCCGATGCCCGGCCGCAGGAAGTTCTGGACGAAGTTTACGACCTGTTCATCGACCTTGGCGCCGATGAGGACCAGCTTGAATTTCCGGTGCTCTACGCCATCGGTCGCGACGGCGTGGCCTCGCCCGTGCTCGATGAGCCCGGCAAGGACCTCGGCTGTCTCTTCGACCTCATTGTGGAGCATATTCCCGGCCCCCGTTTCGATCCGGCGGCGCCTTTCCAGATGCTTGTCTCGGATCTTGGGTATTCGGATTATCTGGGCCGTCTTGTCATCGGCAAGATCAAGGCCGGCCTGCTGCAGGAAAAGGCCGACCTTCTGTGCATGGGCGAAAAAGATCAGCTCGCCTTCCGGCCGACCAAGGTCCAGGCCTACGAAGGAATGCAGCTCAAGGATCAGACTGCCGTCGAGATGGGTGACATCGTGGTCATGGCTGGTTTGAACAAGGTCAGCATCGGCGACACCATCTGCCTGAAGGAGAGCCCGGTGCGTCTGAAGCGCATCGACGTGGACGAACCCACCGTTTCCATGCGCTTCACCATCAACACCTCGCCCTTTGCCGGACGCGAGGGCAAGATCGTGCAGTCGCGCAAGATCAAGGATCGTCTCGAAAAAGAGGCCCTGACCAACGTGGCCATCCAGGTCGAGGAGAGCGAGGACAAGGACTCCATGATCGTCAAGGGCCGTGGCGAATTCCAGCTGGCCATCATCATCGAGACCATGCGCCGTGAAGGGTTCGAGCTGGGTGTCGGACGGCCGGAAGTCATCTACAAGAAGGACGGCGGCAAGGTCCTGGAACCCATGGAGCATGTCTACGTCGACTGCGATGAGGCCTTCATGGGCGTGGTCACGGAGAAGCTGTCCATCCGCCGCAGCAAGCTCCTCAATCTGGTCAACAACGGCAGTGGCCGCGTGCGCATGGAATTTTCCGTTCCGTCACGTGCGCTCATCGGCTATCGGGACGAATTTTTGACCGACACCAAGGGCACGGGCATCATGAACTCCCTGTTCGACGGATACGGCGAGTACCGGGGCGATTTTCCGACCCGTTTTTCCGGTTCGCTGGTCTGCGACCGTCAGGGTCAGGCCGTGCCGTACGCTCTTTTCAACCTGGAGCCGCGCGGCAGGATGTTCGTGCGCCCCGGCGATGCGGTCTACGAAGGCATGATCGTTGGCGAGCACAATCGCGACAACGACATCGACATCAACCCCTGCAAGGAAAAGAAGCTGACCAACATGCGCGCCTCGGGCAAGGATGAAGCCATCATCCTGACTCCCGTATTGCCCATGACGCTCGAGATGGCGCTCAATTTCATCCGCGACGACGAGATGGTCGAGATCACTCCCCTGAACATCCGTTTGCGCAAGATCGAGCTCTCGGCCCAGAAGCGGCACAGCATGGGCGCTCGCAAGAAGAAGATCGAAGGAAAATAGAGATGCAGAAGAAAGTCCATGACGTGATCATTGTCGGCGGCGGTCCGGCCGGTCTGTTTGCGGCCTACCATCTGGCCGAGCATGCGAGCCTCGATGTGCTTTTGATCGAGAAGGGCCGGGAATCCCTGATCCGCAACTGTCCCATGACCGAGGAGCAGGACTGCATCCACTGCAAGCCATGCAATATCCTGGCGGGCATGGGCGGAGCCGGGCTCTTTTCCGACGGCAAGCTCAATTTCATACCCAAGCTGGGCAAGACCGATCTGACCCAGTTCATGAGTCTGGGCAAGGCCACTGCGCTCATCGATGAAACCGAGGCCATCTTCAACCGCTTCAACATGGACGGCAAGGTCTATCCGACCAATATCGACGAGGCCCGTTCCATCCGCAAGGAAGCCCGCAAGTTCGGCATCGATCTTCTGGTCATCAAGCAGAAGCACCTCGGCAGCGACAATCTGCCCGGCCACATCACCGGCATGGTCGATTACATCAAGTCCAGGGGCGTGACCGTGCGCACCAAGGAAGAGGTGGTCGACATCCTGGTCGAGGGCGGCCGGGTGCGCGGCGTGACCACGGCCAAGGGCGAGTATCTGGCGGAAAACGTCATTCTCGCTCCGGGCAGGGTGGGCGCGGAGTGGGTCGGTCAGCTCGTGCAGCGCCACGGCCTGGCCGTGACCCAGCGCGGCATCGAGGTCGGCGTGCGCGTCGAAGTGCACAACGAGATCATGCAGGATCTGTGCTCCATCATCTACGACCCGACTTTCTTCGTCCGCACCTCCAAGTACGACGACCTGACCCGCACCTTCTGCACCAACTACGGCGGTTTCATCGCCCAGGAAAACTACCAGGATTTCGTCTGCGTCAACGGGCACGCCTACATGGACAAGAAGAGCGAGAATACCAACTTTGCCTTTCTGTCAAAGGTGGTCCTGAACGAGCCCGTCACCGACAACCAGGCCTATGGCGAATCCATCGGCCGTCTAGCAACCCTCATCGGGGGCGGAAAGCCCATCCTGCAACGTTTCGGCGACCTGAAGCGCGGCCGTCGTTCCACCTGGAACCGCATCCGCAACAGCTACATTGAGCCCACGCTCAAGAAGGTCGTTTGCGGGGATATCGCCATGGCCCTGCCCGAGCGCATCCTGGCCAATCTGGTGGAGGGTCTCGAAAAGCTCAACCAGGTCGTGCCTGGGGTGGCCAACGACGAAACGCTCCTGTATGCGCCGGAGATCAAGTTTTTCGCCACGCAGGTTGAATGCGACGAGAACCTGCAGACGGCCATCGAGGGGCTTTACGTTGCCGGAGACGGACCGGGAGTGGCCGGAAACATCGTATCCGCCGCAGCCACGGGGCTCATCCCGGCCAAGAGCATTCTGGCCAAGGGATAGAAACAATAATTCCGGGATAGTGTGCGATCAGCAGGGGCGTTGCCGTTTCATGACGGGAGCGCCCCTGTTTTATTGAAATGCCCACAGATGAACTCGTCGACCTGGTCGAGCAGGATGGGTCTGGAGAAATGATAGCCCTGGGCGTATTCGCAGCCCATCTCCTTGAGCGCCAGATATTGCCCTTCGGTCTCGATGCCTTCGGCGACCACGGACAGCCCAAGGCTGTGGGCCAGATTGATGATGGTGCGCACGATGACGCGGTTGGCGTGCTTGTCCAGATGGGTCACGAAGCTGCGGTCGATCTTGAGCGTGTCGATGGGAAATCGTTGCAGATAGCTCATGGATGAGTAGCCCGTGCCAAAATCATCGACCAGGATGGCCATGCCGAGCTCCTTCATGATGCGAAGCTTCTGGATCGTTGCCTCGGGGTTGGTCATGACGTCGCTTTCCGTGATTTCAAGCTTGAGCTGCGAGGGGTTGATGCGGTTGTGGCGGATGCAGTTGAACAGGTTCTGCACCAAGTCGGGATCTGAGAACTGCCGCGCGGACAGGTTGACGGACACGCTAAGCGGGTGCTCCGGATATTTTTCGGCCCAGGAGCGCAGCACCATGCAGGACTGTTCCAGTACCCACTGTCCGATGGGCAGGATGAGTCCGGTCTGTTCGGCAATGGGGATGAACTCGCTGGGGGGAACCCAGTCCTTGTCCCTGGGTTTCCAGCGCAGCAGGGCTTCGAAGCCGCTCAAGGTCGGGCTCTGATTGATCGAGAAGATCGGCTGCAGGGCCAGAAAGAACTCGTTTTCGCTGATAGCGTTGCGCAGCCGGGTTTCCGTATCCAGTTTTTTGAGCGCCTTGTCCTGCATCTCCGGCGCGTAAAACCGTAGCTGGTCCAGACCCTGTTCCTGGGCGTGGCGCAGGGCGATGTTGGCTCCCTGCAGAAAGTACTCGGGCAAGGTGTATTCGTTGGGTCCGAAGATGGCTCCGAAACATGCGCTGATGTGGATGGGGTGGTTCTCGATGTCCAGGGTGCGGTTCAGGGCGGACTTGATTTTTTTTATGGTGGCCGTGCCCGCCTTCCTGGAGGGCAATTCCTCCAGCAGGACCACGAACTCGTCATCGCCCAGGCGCGCCACCGTGTCCACGGCGGACACGGTATCGAGCAGGATACGGCCGATGGCCTGAAGCAGCTGGTCGCCGACAAGATGCCCGAGGCTGTCGTTGACGTCCTTGAAGCGGTCGATGTCGATCTGCACGACGGCAAAAAGGTAGTCGTCGCGCACCTGGCTGCGCTCCATGCCCTGCTGGATGCGGTCAAGGCACAGGGCGCGGTTTGGCAGGTTGGTCAGAGCGTCATGGAAGGTCCTGTGCTGCAGATGCTTTTCGGCATCCTTGCGTCTGGTGGTGTCCTCGAATATGGCGGCGACCTGCCGGGGCTGGGGGCTGAAGGCGACGACGGAGAAATGCTTGTCCACGAATCCCGCGAAGCTATCGAAACGGATCGACTCCCGGGTCATGGCGGTTTTGGCGAGGATGTCGATCCAGTACGGCTCAACCTTTTCCGAGATTTCGCGCAAACTGCGCCCGACGATGTCTTTTGCGGGCAGGCCGAAGAAGCTGGCAAAGGCCGGGTTGACGTCGAGGAAAAGCAGGTCCCTGGGTTTATCGGCATTGTCGGTCACTACCTCGTGCAGGGCGAAGCCGTTCAGCATGGAGTCGAATAGAAGCCGGTACTGCTGTTCGCTTTTTTGCAGCGCCAGGGCTGCGGCATGCTTGTAGAGCGCGATCTCGATGGCGACGTGCAGATCCCGGGATTCGGCGGGCTTTATGATGTACCCGAAGGTTTCGGTGATCTTGGCGCGGTTAAGGGTCTCTTCGTCATCATGACCGGTCAGGAAGATGATGGGGATCTGCGTGGTCTCGAGAATGGCCTTGGCCGCCTCGATGCCGTCGATGCGTCCATCGAGAAAGATGTCCATGAGGATCAGTGACGGAGCCTGCCGTGATACGGAGGCAATGGCCTCTTCGCCGGATTTGATGATGCCCTGGACCTGGTAGCCGAGCTTTTGCAGGCGCTGCTGCATGTCGAAGGCGACAATGGCGTTGTCTTCGACCAGCAGGATGCGGGGCGTGGCGGATGATTGGGTGGTCGGCGCGTGCTGGGTGGAGGTCATCGGCGAATTTTCACTTGGGTAACGGGTTGTGCGCATCCACGCTTTTTCGATGGTGAGCGACAAAGAATGTTATATTTTCCAGAAAACCATAATGTTGACAAGGGCAAAGCGGATATTCCCCGCGCGCCTGGAAAACGTCATTTATGCTGGCAGAGTAGGACATTATGTAGGACGAATAGGCCTCATATGCGAAAAATCTGGAGCAACGATCAGTATTTGTTGCAAATTATTGCCAGTGATGTACATTGATATCGTACGGACCCCTGTGTAAGAAGGTCTTCCAAGCCATGATTTTTGTCTTAAGGAGCCGTCTATGTCTGCTATCGTCCGCGAAGGAAGTATTGCCACCATCACCCCGGGACAGGACCTCGTGTCCTCCATTGTCCCGGAGTTCAAGCAGGAGCTGGCCTCGTTGCTGGCCGAGTCTCCGGCGGAACTGCGCCTCGATCTGGCCGGCGCGGGAATGATGGACTCCATCGGCATCGGAGTCATCATAGCAACGCACAATTCCATGAAGAAAAAAGGCGGGAAGCTGATCATTGTCAATGCTTCCGAGAATATAATCAAACTTTTCAAGTCTATGCGCCTTGATCAGCATCTGAACCTGGATTCCTGATGCGGCCGGCGGCAAACGCTCGCCATTATGGCTCATGAGCTTTTGACCGTGTTTACCGAGGCGGGCGCGCAGGGCCGAAAGAGGATTCACGACCGTTTTTTTCAGATCAGGAGCGCTGGCGAAAGCCCTGGCGCTTTGGGACCGCCGCTTGCGGGCGCGGAAGAAGGCCTCACAAATTGAAATCCATATGGAGTTCGCACAATGATGATGGATGACGAAACTCTCCAAATGTACGTGGAAGAAGCAGCCGAGCACCTCGGGGATATCGAGAACGATTTGCTGGCTATCGAACAGGCGGGCGCCGATATCGATGTGGAGCTGGTCAACAAGGTCTTTCGCGCGGCGCATTCCATCAAGGGGGGCGCGGGGTTTCTCGGTCTGATCAAAATCAAGGACCTGGGACACAAGATCGAGAACATCCTGGACATGGTCCGCAATCGCGAGCTTGTCCCTGAACCCGAAGTGGTCAACATCGTCCTCTTGGCCTTCGACAAGCTGCGCGATCTGATCTCCAACGTGGCCGAGAGCAACGACGCGTACATCGACGATCACGTCGCGGCCCTGACGGCGGCGGCTTCGGCCAATCTGGAAGGCGAGGAGAAGGCTTCCGTGGACCGGCTGGTCGAGGTCAGGGATCGCCGGGGACGCCTCGTCTTCGAGGTTGCGGAGTTTGATCTGCTTCAGAACAGGAAGGGGGGGAAGAATCTGTATCTCCTCGAGTTCGATCTGATCCATGACGTGCAACGCAAGAACAAGACGTTCTTCGATATTTTGAAAGGCATGGACGCCACGGGTGTGATTCTCGACCTGAAGGTCGATTTCGAAGCCGTAGGAACCCTGGAGGATGATGACTTTTCCAATCGCATTCCCTTCTTCGTCCTTTTTGGCTCCATCATCGAGGACGACATCATGCCCGCTCTTCTGGATTTGGGAGGCGAGTTCATAACCACCCTGAGCGTCGACTTGCCCTCCGATTCACCGGCCCCGGCGGCCGATTTTGCCCAGGAGCTTCTGGACCAGACCCCGCAAACGCCCACCGAGGACCGGACTGATTCCCTGATCTCGGAGCTCTTCAGCGGAGAGACGCTGGCTTCGGCTTTGACCGAGCCTGCGCCTGCGCCCAAACCTGCGGCTCCGGCCCCTCGTCCCGAGCCTCCAGCGGCGACCGATGAAGATGCGGGACGCAAGCCTGATCCAAAAGCTCCCAAATCCGCCATCGCCCAGCCCGACTCCCTGCGAGTTCATGTCAGCCTGCTCGAGGACCTGATGAACCTGGCCGGAGAACTGGTTTTGAGCCGCAATCAGCTCATGCAGGCCATTTCTTCCGGCGCCATCCACCAGATCGAGGTGGCCGGACAGCGCATCGACCTGGTCACGTCCGAACTGCAGGAAACGATCATGCTGACCCGCATGCAGACCGTGGGCAACATTTTCAACAAGTTTCCGCGCGTGGTCCGGGATCTGGCCCGAACTCTGGGCAAGGAGATGGATCTGCAGCTCGAAGGCAACGACGTCGAGCTGGACAAGACCATCATAGAGGGCCTTGGCGATCCGCTGACCCATCTGGTGCGCAATTCCGCGGACCACGGAATCGAAATGCCCGATGTGCGCGTCAAGGCGGGCAAGCCGGCCATGGGCACCATCGTGCTCAAGGCCTACCATGAAGCCGGCCAGGTCATCATCGAGATCGTGGACGACGGTGGCGGGCTCGACACCGAAAAGATCGTGGCCAAGGCCCTGAGCCGTGGCCTCATCTCTCCGGATCAGGCCAAGTCCATGTCCGACAAGGAGAAGGCCAACCTGATATTCCTTCCCGGCCTGTCCACGGCCGAGCAGGTGACGGATGTCTCCGGACGCGGCGTGGGCATGGACGTGGTCAAATCCAATCTGGACCAGCTTGGCGGTCAGGTCGATATCGAAACCGAGCGGGGCAAGGGCACGACCATTCGCATCAAGCTGCCGCTGACTTTGGCCATCATCCCCAGCCTGCTCGTATCCGTGGGTCAGGAACGCTACGCCATTCCTCAGGTCAACGTTGACGAACTGCTGCGCATACCCGTGGATCAGATCACGGAGCGGGTGGAACTGGTGGGCGATGCCGAAGTGCTCCTGCTGCGCGGGGAGCTCATTCCGCTTTTGTATCTTTCCAATGTGCTCGGCCTTGACGTCGATTCCTGCGAGGCCTCCAAGCTGGTCGGCGAGATCCTGCGCGGCGACCGGAGCCTGGGAGAAATAAAGGAATCCGGGTGCGCCTCGGCCGACGTCAACCTCGTCGTGGTTTCGGCCGGACAGTTCCGTTACGGCCTGGTGGTCGATCAGCTTCACGACTCGGTCGAGATCGTGGTCAAGCCCCTGGGCCGGCACTTCAAGGAATGCCAGGGTTATGCGGGCGCAACCATCATGGGCGACGGGCATGTCGCGCTCATTCTCGACGTTGCGGGCCTTGGTCGCCTGGGCGACCTGAGCCTGAGCGTGGCCCGGGAAGCCTTGCAGGCGCCCAAGGAGGCCGAGGCGGCCACAGGGCAGGAAAAACTCTCCCTCTTTGTCTTCCGCAACACGCCGCATGAGTACTGCGCCGTGCCCCTTGACCTCGTGGCCCGGGTGGAGCTCATCGATGCCGCAGAGATTGAAGAGGTCGGCGGACGGCGGGTCATCAAATACCGTGGCGGGACCCTGCCCGTCTTCTCACTGGATCAGGCGACCAACGTCAATATGCTGGACATTTCCGGGGAGATCATCGTCATAGTCTTCCTCATGGCCGGTCACGAGATCGGTCTGCTGGCCAAGCCTCCGGTGGACGCCATCGAGGCGCAGGTCTCCATTGACAGCTTCACCCTCAAACAGCCCGGCATCAGCGGTTCGGCAGTCATCGGCGAGAACACTACGCTCATTGTCGACATCTATGAACTCATCCAGACTGTTCAGCCTGACTGGTTCGCGGTGCGCGGGAGCATCGAGATCGCAGATGACGCGGGCGATGTGGGCGTTCCGCACCTGCTTCTGGTGGAGGATTCGGATTTCTTCCGTAACCAGGTCAAAAAGTTCATCGAGGAAGACGGATACATGGTCGATGTGGCCGAGGACGGAGCGGTGGCCTGGAGCATGCTCGACGCCGAGCCCGACAAGTTCGACCTCGTGGTCACCGATATCGAGATGCCGAACATGGATGGATTCGAACTTTCCCGGCGCATCCGCCAGGACAAGCGTTTCTCCATGATGCCCATCGTGGCCCTGACCTCCCTGGCCGGGGACGAGGATGTGGCGCGCGGCAAGGCCGTGGGTATTGACGATTACCAAGTAAAGCTGGACAAGGAGCGCCTCCTGCAGTCCATCTACGAGTGGCTGAAGCGTTATGCCTCCTGACGGTCACGGATGCGGGCGGCCCCAAAATCCGCGAGACGGCCTCAATCTTAAAAATGCGTGTGCGGTGCATGAGTGACGCCTAGAGCTCTTTCAAGGAGAATTGCATGAAACAGCAGGCCAAAGAAAAGACGGGTGCCTTGCAGCTGTCCTGCTTTTACGTAGGTTCGGCCCTGTGCGGGATCGACATCAATCTCATTCAGGAAATGAACCGGCAGATGGAGATGACCAAAGTGCCACAGGCGCCGTCCTACGTACTTGGCATCATGAACCTGCGCGGCAGGATCGTGACCATCATCGACCTGGGTCGCAAGCTGGGCTTGGCCCCGTCGAAAACCACGGAGACCAGCCGCATCATCATCGTCAATTCCCGCGATGAGAACATCGGCCTGCTGGTGGACCGCATCACCGACGTGGTCACGTCCAAATGGGAAGATGTGGAGCCGACCCCCTCCAACATAAAGGGGGTCAAGGGAAAGTATTTTCGTGGCGTGCTCAAGTCTTCCCGGGATCTCATCGCCGTGCTCGACGTCGGCGAAGTGCTGTCCGACGATTAAGTCCTTTATATCTAGGAGTCTGGATGAATCTGCGTGTTCTGGTTGTGGACGATACCATCATGTATCGCAAGGTGGTGGGCGACATTCTTGCCGAGATCCCCGGGATAGAAGTGGTCGGCACCGCCAATAACGGCAAGATTGCCTTGACCCGAATTGCGTCCCTGAAGCCGGACCTGATCACGCTGGACGTGGAAATGCCGGTTATGAACGGCCTCGAAACCTTGCAGGAGATTCAGAAGAGCTTTCCCGATGTGGGCGTGATCATGCTCTCCACCCTGACCAAGCGGGGCAGCGACATCACCATGCGCGCGCTGGAGCTCGGAGCTTTCGATTTTATCGCCAAGCCGGACGCCGAGGTCATGCAGGAAAATGTGCAGATGCTTCGGAGCGCCATTCAGCCGAGGGTGAAGGCTTTTGCGAAGCGGGTCGAGCTTCGGGCCCTGCTCAAGCAGAAGCACAGGCCGACGGGTGGTGCCGCCCCGGTTCCGGCCGCTCCGTCCGTGCTGGCTTCGTCCCGGCGCGCAGGAAAGTCCAAGGCCGTTGCCATCGGCATTTCCACCGGCGGACCCAATGCCCTGACCAAGATGCTGCCGCAGCTCCCGAAACTCGGGGTGCCCATTTTCGTGGTCCAGCATATGCCGCCTGTCTTCACCAAGTCATTGGCCGAGAGCCTGGACTCCAAATGCCAGTATGAGGTCCGGGAAGCCGAGAACAACGAGGTCGTGCGCCCCGACGTGATCTACATCGCACCTGGCGGCAAGCACATGCGCGTGGCTTCGAGCACCGTCGGGACGAAGATCATCCAGATCACAGACGATCCGCCCGAGAACAACTGCAAGCCGGCCGCGGATTACATGTTTCGCTCCGTGGCGCGCGAGTATGGCGCCTTGTCCACCGGCGTGATCATGACCGGCATGGGCGGCGACGGGACCTTGGGGCTTAAGGTGCTCAAGAGTTTCGGGGCCGTGACCATCGGTCAGGACGAGGAGTCCTGCGTGGTCTACGGCATGCCCAAGATCGCCGTCGAAGCCGGTGTCGTGGATGTTATCTCACCTTTGCAGATGATCGCTTCCGAGATCATCCGTACGGTGCGTTAGCCATGCCAATTCCAACAGTGGCGGCATTATGACGACAATCACCGCAGACGAATTCAACGTACTTTCCAAGTACATCTACTCCATTTGCGGAGTGGCCCTGGACTCGACCAAGACCTATCTGGTCGAGACCCGGCTCAAATCCATGATGCAGCAGTATGGCTGCACCTCGTATCTGGATCTGCACGCCAAGGCCAAGGCCGATCGCAGCGGCAACATGGAAAAAGAGATCGTCAACGCCATCACCACCAACGAGACCCTATTTTTTCGCGACGCGTCGCCCTTTGAGGTTTTCAAGCACAAGATCCTGCCGGACCTCATCGACGCCCGTTCGAAATCGGCTTCGGGACGCAACATACCCATCCGCATCTGGAGCGCGGCCTGCTCCACCGGACAGGAAGTCTACAGCATCGCCATCGCCCTGCGCGAAGCCTTGGGCAACTTGAGCAATTTTCAGATATCCATCCTTGGCACCGATATCTCCGATGACGCCGTGACCAAGGCAAGCTACGGAAAATACAACAAGTTCGAGATAGAACGAGGCCTGCCGCAGCAGACGTTGAACAAATATTTTTCCCTCATGGGCGATGGCTGGAAGATCAAGGACGAGATCCGGGCCATGGCCGTGTTCAAGAAGTTCAATCTGATGAAGCCGTTTGCGGGGCTGGGCAAATTTGACATTGTTTTTTGTCGTAACGTGGCGATATATTTTACTCCTGCTGACAAAAAAATGGTTTTCGAGAAAATTGCGTCCGTGCTGGAACCCGACGGCTCCCTGGTAATCGGATCCACCGAGTCCCTGACCGGGGTGACGGGCATGTTCGAACCCAAACGCTACATGCGCTCCATTTTCTACCAGCCTGTGCCCGGTTCCTCTCCGCTGACTCCCACGGGTTTCAGCTACGCGCAGACTCCTGTCCCGGGCGTTGCGGGGTCCGGCGCGGCAGCATCCATTGCCCGGCCGCCTCTCCCGGTTCCACGTCCCGTGCCCGTGGCCGCTCCGGCTTCTCCGCCACGTCCGGCCCCGCGTGCCGTGGCCGCTCCTGCTGCGCCTTCCACGACGCCGCCTCGTACCGTTCCGGTGGCGTCCGCTCCGCCCACACCTGCTCCTCCGGAGCGTACGTTTGAACCGGAACCCGCGCCCATCGCCGCAGCTGTCGAACAGGATCCGCCCCGCGAAGAGGCCCCGCGGCCCATGGCGCCCCGTCCAGCTCCGGTCCGGCCCCAGCCTGCGCAGGTTTATCGGGCGGGAAACAAATCCGACCTCAAGCGGCTGCTCATGCTGAAAAAACAGAAGGGTAGTTCCTGATTCGCGCCGTACCGGTAAAAGCCCATGCCCATCCTCTGGACTCCTGATATTGTCGGCGTCACGGACGCATTTTCCGCCGCACACGATGACGCACCCCTGATCCTTGGCCCAGGCGAGCCCTGTCCGGATCTGCCGGGTGCGCGCGTTTATCTTTGCGGGCCCTGCACTTCGGCGCTCGACGTGGCGCGGCACCTGGCCGAGCAGGGCTGTCTTGCCCCGTGGGATTCGGTGCTGGCCACCAGGCAGTGGGCCGGCAGGGGGCAGATGAGGCGGACGTGGATTTCCCAGCCTGGCAACCTGTTCGCGGCCTGGCGACTGCCCATGCCTCCGGGCCCGTGGCAGAACATGCTCTCCGTGTTGGTCGGCGGGATCCTGTGCCTGGGGCTGCGCGATCTCGGGCTGCCGGTGCGGCTCAAATGGCCGAATGATATTCTGCTGCACGACCGCAAGATCGGCGGAATCCTGATCGAGGAGAGGGGGGAGGTGCTCCTGGCCGGGATAGGGCTCAACATTGCCTCGTGCCCCGAGGACGCTGATCTGCGCCGTGATCATGCCTGCGTCGCGGCGAGTCTGGGCGGGCTCTTGCAGGGGATGTCCATTTTTGGCCTGTGGTTACGGCTTGTGAATTTTGGTCGGCTCCGTTATACTGCTGAACTTTCTGATTCGACCCCTCTGGAGTTTTCCCAGTTAATTGAGCCTGTTCTAGCCTATCTTGGGTCACTGGTGCGCGTTTCGGACAATCGATCATCGGTTTCTGGGACGTATGCGGGGCTAAGCCCGGATGGCGGCATCATCCTTCTCGCAGACGGCGAAAGGCGGATTTTGCATTCCGGTTCGCTGCGACCCGAGGGGTGGGTGGAAGGTCAAACATAACGAATACGGAGAAATATATGTCTTCGCAGACTCCTCGCAGTTTTGAAGAAGTGACCCTGGACATCCGGGGCAAAAAGATTCTTGTCGCCAATCGCGGCATTCCCGCCAGAAGAATCGTTCGTTCCATCAAGGAAGTTTTTCAGGGCGTGCCCATGATCACGGCCACGGACGTGGACAAGACAGCACCCTTTACTTCCGGCGCCCATGCGCTTCTTCATCTCGGAGAGAATCCGCGTGCATATCTGGATATTGACAAGATAATCTCCATGGCCAAGGCCCGGGGCGTTGCGGCCATCCATCCCGGGTGGGGCTTCGCCTCCGAGGACGATTCCTTTCCTTCGAAATGCGCCGCTGCCGGAATCATTTTCATCGGGCCCACGTCTGAGGCCATGCGCCTGCTGGGCAACAAGGTTCAGGTTCGCACCCTGGCCCAGAAGCTGGGAATCCCAGTGGTTCCGGGCTCGGAGGGGGCCGTTTCCGTGGAGGAGGCCAAGGTCGTGGCCACCGAAATAGGCTTGCCGGTCATGCTCAAAGCCGAGGGCGGCGGTGGCGGACGAGGCATCTACGAAGTGTTCAGCCAGGATCAATTGGCCGACGCCTTCATCAAGGCCTCGACCCTGGCCCAGGCATCTTTCGGCAATCCGCGTCTGTACGTGGAGCGTCTGCTGACCTCCATCAGGCATATCGAGATTCAGGTCATAGCCGACAAGTACGGCAATGTCTTCGCTTTCGACGAACGCGACTGCACCGTGCAGCGCAATCACCAGAAGCTGGTCGAAATCACTCCCTCCCCCTGGCCGGGCATGACCGAGGAGCTGCGTGCGAAGCTCAAGGACTACTCGCGCCAGCTGGTGAACGCAGTGGGATACCATTCCCTGTGCACCGTGGAGTTTTTGGTCGATGCCGAGGGGCGCGCCTATCTCATCGAAGTCAATACCCGTCTGCAGGTCGAGCACGGCATCACCGAATGCCGCTATGGCATCGACCTTGTGGAAGAGCAGATTGCAGTGGCTTTCGGTGCCAAGCTGCGCCTGACCGAGGAGAACTGCAAGCCCAAGAGCCATGCCATCCAGGTCCGCGTCAACTGCGAAGATCCGCAGAACAATTTCTCGCCCAACGCAGGGCGCATCACCCGTTACATGTCTCCGGGCGGTCCCGGGGTGCGCGTGGATTCATGCGTTTGCGGCGGCTACGAGTTTCCTTCCCAGTACGATTCGGCCGCGTCTCTCCTGATCGCCTACGGTCCGCAGTGGGGCAAGGTGCTGGGAATCATGGAGCGGGCCCTGGATGAGTATATCATCGGCGGGATCAAGACCACTATCCACTTCCATCGTCAGATCATAGCGCATCCCCGCTTCCGCGCCGGAGAGTACGATACGAAGTTCGTGGCCAGCGCTCCGGAGCTCATGATCTACATGGACAAGGAGTCCGAGGCCGTGCGCCTTTCGCGGCTGGTGGCTGAAATTTCCGCTCATGGGTACAATCCGCACGTCAAGCTCGGCGAGTACCGGACCAGAGAGGGCAAACGCATGGATGCCTTCAAGCCCTCGCTGCCGGGCATCGAGCCTGAATATTACGAATATCCCTATCCGCGTGGAGACAGGGATGCGACCCTCGCCTACATCCGTGATTCCGATCATGTCCATTTTTCGGACACAACCACCCGCGACATCACCCAGTCCAACTCGGGCAATCGCTTCCGGCTGGCCGAAGACCGCATCATCGGCCCCTATCTCGACAATTGCGGGTTCTTCTCGCTGGAGAACGGCGGTGGGGCGCATTTTCATGTCGCCATGCTTGCCAACATGACCTACCCCTTCTCGGAAGGCCGGGAATGGAACGAGTTCGCGCCCAAGACCCTGAAGCAGATTCTCATCCGCTCCACCAACGTGCTCGGCTACAAGCCGCAGCCGCGCAACATCATGCGCCGCACCGGCGAGATGGTCTGCGAGCATTACGATGTCATCCGCTGTTTTGATTTTCTCAATCATATTGAAAATATGCGCCCCTTCGCCGAAGTGGCCCTGAATTCGAAAAAGAATATCTGGGAACCGGCCATCTCCCTGTCCTATGCCAAGGGCTTTGACGTGCCCCATTATCTGGGCGTGGTGCAGGAGATCCTCGACATGACCGCCCAGGTGGCGGGCTGTTCCAAGAAGAAGGCCGAGCGACTCATCATTCTGGGTCTCAAGGACATGGCCGGGGTCTGTCCCCCGGTGTTCATGACCGAGTTGGTGACATCCATCCGCAAGAGCTATCCCGAACTGATCGTCCATGCGCATCGCCACTACACCGACGGTCTCTTTGTTCCCGCCGTGGCCGCAGCAGCCAAGGCCGGGGCGCACATCGTGGACACGGCCATCGGCGCCTCGGTGCGCTGGTACGGCCAGGGCGAGGTGCTCTCCACGGCAGCCTACATCGAGGAACTTGGTCTCAAAACCAATCTCAATAAAGACATGATCCGGACCACCGGCTTCGTGCTCAAGCAGATCATGCCCTATTACGACCGCTACACCGCTCCGCACTTCCAGGGTATCGACTACGATGTCATCGAGCACGGCATGCCCGGCGGCGCGACATCTTCGTCCCAGGAAGGGGCCATGAAGCAGGGCTACATCCATCTGCTGCCGTTCATGCTCAAATTCCTGGCCGGAATCCGCAAAATCGTGCGTTACCACGACGTCACTCCGGGTTCCCAGATCACCTGGAATACCGCATTTCTGGCTGTGACAGGCGCATACAAGCGCGGCGGACGCCGTGGCGTGCGCAGGCTCCTGACGGTGCTCGAACAGGTAGTGACCCTGCCCGAGGAGATGCTCACCGAAGAAACCCGGGCCGAGCGCCTGAAGATCTATGAGGATGCCAATGACGCATTCCGTGATCTGCTTCTGGGCAAGTTCGGACGTCTGCCCCTGGGTTTTCCGCCGGATTGGGTCTACGAGTCCGCCTTCGGCCCCGAATACCGGGACGCCATTTCCCGTCGCGTTGAATCCTCCCCTCTGACGATGCTGCTGGACATCGACGTGTCCAAGGAGCAGCAGAGCCTGGCCGAGCACATCGGGCGGATTCCCACGGACGAGGAACTGATCATGTACCTGAGCCATCCGGGCGACGCCCTGAACACCATCAAGTTCGTGGGCAAATACGGCGACTGCAACCGCTTGCCCCTGCATGTCTGGTTCGAGGGCCTCAAGGCCGGCGACGAAGTCATGTTCAAGGACAGCCAGGGCAAGCATCATGTCCTGACCCTGCAGCATATCTCGCGCCCGGACGACCACGGCATGAGCCTTGTCTCCTATACGCTTGATTCCGAATCCTTTTCCATGCAGGTCAAGGTGGCGGAGGCTTCGGGCAAAGACGACTCCGGTCTGGAAATGGCCGATGCCCGCAATCCGTATCATGTCGGTTCGCCGTCCAGCGGCGACCTGTGGGTCGTGCACGTCAAGCCCGGCGACATGGTCAAGAAGGGAGAGGAACTTTTCAATATTTCCATCATGAAGCAGGAAAAATCCATTCTTGCGCCGGTGGACGGCATGGTCGGGCGCGTGCTCAAGTTTGCCGATTATCAGGAAGACAAGAAGATGGTTCCGGTCAAGGAAGGGGAGCTTCTGGTCGAACTCGTGCCTGCGCCCCGGAAATGTCCGACCTGTTCGGCTCCGGTGACCAGAGATGATTTCAAGTTCTGCCCGTCTTGCGGTCAGAAGGTATGACAGGCCGCAAGGCCTGTTCTTTTCTGTCAAGAACTTTTGCATATATTTTTTTCGTGTCATGAAGGTTCAGGTTTGTTGACGCACTGACGCGTCGGCATGTACCCCAAGCCCAGTTTTTTTCAGGGCGATCACATTTGATTTTCGATTTGCGCACGAAAGAGGAGGAGAAGATGGCTGAGAGCGACAAGAAGAGTTCCAAGAAGAAAGCCGATACGTCCACGGAGGTCGCTACACCTCCTGCCGTGGTAGAGCAGATTCAAAAGCAGCTCGTCCTGACCGGCAAGGACATCGTGACGATTGGCGAAGATGCCGAACTGCTGGTCGGCGGCAAGAATTACAACACTGCCATCATCAGCACCATTGAAGGCATCCGGGCTCCGCAATTCAGGGCCATCTCCTCCATCGCCTTCCATAAGCTTCTCGATGAGACAAAGGTCAACGCCGCCCTGGTCCGCACTTCGGTGGACAAGGCGTACGATTCCATGGACTGGACCGACGCCGAGATCAACAAGGATTCGGAATTTCTGCAGAAGTTCGTTCGCAAGATTGCCCTGGACGTGAAGGAGGCCGCCAAGAAGCAGGAGGGCACCCTGATCCGTCTGCGCACCTTCATCAACAACGTGGTTGAAGGGTTCGCCGTTTCGCCCGAGGGCATCGATCAGCTGCGCAAGAGATCCGTGCTCGTGCAGGCCGCCATCCTGTCCGTGGAGCTTCCCAAGGACGTGGCTGACGCCGTGCGCGGAGCCTACCTCGAGATCTGCAAGGAGGCGGGCCTTGAGAACGAGCCGGTGGCCGTGCGTTCTTCGGCGGCCGGCGAGGACAGCCGCAAGAAGGCCTTTGCCGGATTGCAGGATACCTATCTGAACATTGTCGGCGAAAACTATGTCGTGCAGGCCTATCACTGGGACTGCGCCTCCGCCTACAACCTGCGCTCCATGACATACCGGCGCGAGGCCATCCTCGATGCCGTGGCCAAGGCCGAGCAGACCGGCGACGACTCCATCGGCGTCAAGGCCAAGCAGGAGTGGGCCATCGAGAACACCTCCCTGTCCGTGTGCATCATGCGCATGATCAACCCGGTCATTTCCGGTACGGCCTTCTCCGCCGATACCTCCACCGGATGCCGGGGCACCGCGCGCCAGGATCTCGTTTCCATCGACGCCAGCTACGGTCTGGGCGAAGCGGTGGTCAGCGGCCTGGTCACGCCCGACAAGTTCTACGTGTTCCAGCGCGAGGACGGTCAGGAGATCGTCATCCGCTACATGGGCTGCAAGGACAAGCGCATCGTCTACAAGGAATCCGGACGTGGCACCAAGGTCGAGGCCGTGGCCGAGGACATGGCCTATCGCTGGTCCCTGTCTCTGGCCCAGGCTGAATCCGTGGCCAAGGGCGTGCGCTGCATCAGCAAGGGTTACGGCGGCATGATCATGGACTCGGAGTTCTGCATCGACCAGTGGGATCGTCTCTGGTTCGTGCAGGCCCGTCCCGAGACCCGCTGGAACGAAGACCTTGAGCACCACCCGCACACCATTTTCATGCGCCGCAAGGAAGTCGATCCCGACGCCGCCAAGCAAGCCGAAGTGCTGCTCGAAGGCAACGGTGCGTCCCGTGGCGCCGGCCAGGGTCTGGTTCGCTACCTGCGCTCCGCCCTGGAACTGAACAAGATCAACAAGGGCAACATCCTGGCCGCCGAGCGCACCGACCCTGACATGGTGCCCGGCATGCGCATCGCAGCGGCCATCATGGCCGACGCCGGTGGCGACACCAGCCATGCAGCCATTACCTCGCGCGAGCTTGGCATTCCGGCGGTCATCGGCATCAAGCGCCTGGAGAAACTGCGCACCCTGGACAACCACGAGGTGACCGTGGACGGCTCCCGGGGCAAGGTTTACCGAGGCCTGCTGCCGCTCGTCGACGTGGGCGGCGAGATCGATGTGAGCAAGCTGCCGGCTACCAAGACCAAGGTCGGTCTCATTCTGGCCGACGTGGGGCAGTCCCTGTTTTTGTCCCGGCTTCGCGATGTGCCCGATTTCGAAGTGGGCCTGCTGCGTGCGGAGTTCATGCTCGGCAACATCGGCGTGCATCCCTTGGCCCTTGAAGCCTACGATCTGGGGACCCTGGAGTCCGTGGTCGGCACCAAGGTCGAATTTCTCGAGAACGACCTGACCAAGATCGTTTTCGAGCAGATGGCCGCAGGCATCATCTCGCTGGACATCAAGTTGCGCAGCCATGTCGGCATCGTCACTGGCCTGGCCCGCAAGATGGAAGAGCTGACCGAGAGGGAAGGCGCCAAGGGCACCGATGAGGTTCTGGCCATCCATCGTCAGCTGCGCGAGCTGGACAAGAAGCTCGACGAGCATCTGGAGTTTGCCACCCAGCGTTTTGAAGTGCTCAAGACCTCGCACAATTTAAGGGACCATGTCGCGGTCATCATGGGTTATACCGATGAGCTGGAGCTTCTTGGGCCCGACCCGCAGTCTCAGCGCCGCCGTCTGGAAATTCAGGACTCCATCACCAAGGACGTGGCCCGCATCGAACGCGATCCGGCCATCGTCAGCACCATGGAGAAGATCTCGGCCATGCGTGAAGATGTGGCCAAGAAGGTCGGTCTGCAACAGGAGATGGACAACGTCCGCACCCTGCCCGAGAAGATACAGGAACTCCTCAAGTCCCGCGGCTATCGCAGCGGCAAGGAACTCTACATCCAGAGCCTGGCCCAGGGCCTGGCGCTCTTCTCCATGGCCTTTCACGGCAAGACCATCGTCTACCGAACCACCGACTACAAGACCAACGAATATCGAAATCTGCTCGGCGGTCTGCTCTTCGAGGGCCATGAAGACAACCCCATGCTCGGGTATCGCGGCGTGTCCCGCAATATCCATGACTGGGAGCTGGAGGCCTTCAAGCTGGCGCGCGGCGCATTCGGCGGCTCCAATCTGCATCTGATGCTGCCTTTCGTGCGCACCCTGGAAGAGGCGCGCTCCATGAAGCGTTATCTGGGCCAGGTGCACAACATCCACTCCGGCGACTCGGGCCTCAAGATCATCCTCATGTCCGAGATTCCGAGCAATGCCGTGCTGGCCAAGGAATTCATCAAGGAATTCGACGGGTTCTCCATCGGCTCCAACGACATGACCCAGCTCGTGCTCGGCACGGACCGCGACAATGCTCGTCTGCGCCACATCTATGACGAGGAAGACCCGGCCGTGGTATGGGCTATTCTGACCACCATCTTCACCGGGCAGAAGTTCGGCAAGAAGGTCGGGTTCTGCGGACAGGGCGTGTCAAACTCCAAGATCATCCGCGGCCTCGTGTGCATCGCCGGCATTGTCTCGGCTTCCGTCGTGCCGGACACCTATCAGCAGACCAAGTTCGACGTGGCCGAAGTCGAGGCCGAGAACATCCCGCTCGCGGGACTTGGCGCATGGCTTCAGGAGCAGCACTTGGAACGCCTGCACATGCTCCTGGCCGAAAACCGCTACGAGCACATCCTCAAGAAGAACACCTCCGGTCCCGATCTCATGGACTGGTATGAAGGGGAACTGGCCCGTCTGCTCGAGCAGTTGCAGTCCAATCTGGGCAGCGTGAAGGAGGACTTTTACCGTCAGGAGCTGGCTTCCTTCCGCAGCATCTTCCACAAGCCGGTCATCTATTCCAACTGGGATTGGGAAACCACTGTCCTTGATGCCCTGCATCAGGCCGGATTCTCGAACTTTGACGAACAGATCAAAGCCCTGGCGACTCAACGCGAAAACATCTGGTAAAACGGGGGCGGCTTCAAGCCGCCCTTTTTCATTCATGCACTGGCAATCCATACCCGTCACAGTTGTCCGCAGTTCCCGCGCCCGCAAGGTCTGGCTCAAAATGCGTTCCTGCCGGGGGATCGAGGTTGTGCTGCCATACCGCGTCTCGGCTTCCGAAGTGCCTTCCATCCTGGATCGTCATCGAGACTGGCTTCTTGAGCGATTAGGCGAGCTCGCCGACAGGGGGGAGGCTCCTGGGCAGAACCCGCTTCCGGATGACGTCCGGTTGGATTTTCTGGACCGCCGATTTCCGATACGCTACGAGGAAGGCTCTCGCGCCGAACTGCATGTCGGGGAGGAAGGCCTGAGCGTTTTTTTGCCCTCCGGTAATATTGGAGCTGGCGCCACCTTGCTGCAGATGTGGCTGGTGGGCCTGGGCAAGACGCATCTGGTCCCTTTTTGCCGTGAGCTGGCCGCACGTCACGGCGTGTCCATCGGCGGCGTCCAGATCCGCAATCAGGGCGGGCGCTGGGGCAGTTGCTCGGCGCGGCTCACGATCAGTCTGAACGCCAAGCTGCTTTTCCTGTCTTCCCCCCTGGTGCGCAATGTCGTCCTGCATGAGCTCTGCCACGTGGAGCACCGCAATCACGGTCCGGCGTTCAAGGCCGCCCTGCGCACCCTCGATCCTTTCACCGACGTTCATGAGGGGCAGATGCGGGCCGCCTGGGAAAACCTTCCGGCCTGGACCAAGTGGCGTCGGAGGGAAACGGACTGATGGATGCCCGCTGCCCGACACACAAAGAGAAAGGAGGAATAGATGAAGAAGCTACTGTTCGCGTTACTGCTGGTCGGTCTTTTCGGTTGTACGCAGGAAGCCCAGAACCAGCTCGGCCGGACCATCCAGAACTGGACCGGCACCAACGGGGTGCTTGAGGTATATTCCGGAGACAAGCTGGTGCGCCGTTTTGTCAAGATAGACAAGCTCTCCACGGCCTACGGCACCTCCGACAGCCAGGCCCGGGGATACCGTTTCGGATACGGCATCGCCGATGCGAATCTGGATGGCCTGCCCGGTGCGAATGAAAAGAAGGTCTATTTCGAGGTTTCGGAATTTTCGACGTACGTCTTCTACGAGCAACCGTAGGGCTGAAGAAGGGCGACCACGCAGGGTCGCCCCTACGGGACCAACGAGGCCAGGGCCGCGACTCCCCAGGGGAGGCAATCCTCGTCCAGGCGGAAACAGGCGTTGTGCAGCCCACCCCGTCCGTCCGCGGCGCAGGCTCCGCAACCCATGAAGACGAAGCAGCCCGGAACGTGCTCCAGGTAGTACGAGAAGTCCTCTCCCGCCATGACCGGCTCTATCTCATCCTCCACGTTGTCCGAGATGCTGCGCAGCAAATCCACGGCTCTGGCCGTGCTCGCGGCGTCGTTCACCACCACCGGGAACCCGCGCACGTAATCAAGCTCAGCCTTCACGCCCATGCCTTGCGCCAGATTGCCTACAAGTTTCTGCATTTGCGCCTGCACGAAATTGCCGGTCTGTGCCGTAATGGCGCGCACTGTCCCTTGCAAAAACGCCTTGTCCGGGATGGTATTGTAGCTGTTTCCTGCCTCGAAGCGGGTCACGCTCAGGACCGCCCGTTCATGCGGCGCGACCCGGCGGGAGATGATGCCCTGCAGGGCGGTGACCAGATGGCTTGCTGCAAGAATCGGATCTTCGCACTGATGCGGGGCCGAGGCGTGACCGCCCTTGCCCGTGATCGTGATGGAAAAGACGTCCGGCCGGGCCATGAGCGGCCCCTTGCGTGTGCCGAACCAGCCGGTTGGTTGTCCGGGCCAGACGTGCAGGCCGTAGACTTCGTTTACGCCATCCAGGCATCCGGCCTCTGTCATGGCCCTGGCTCCGCCGGGCTGAAATTCCTCGTTGGGCTGGAAGAGAAAGCGTGCTCCGGCCCGTAGTGATCCTCTCCGGCTTGACAACAGTCGAGCTGCGCCCAGAAGCATGGCCGTGTGGGCGTCATGACCGCACATGTGTCCCTGACCTGCGATCTGGGATGAGAATTCAAGCCCGGATTCTTCCTGGATCGGCAGGGCATCCATGTCCGCCCGCAGGGCGATGCGCGGGCTTCCCGCAGGGCCGTCGAGATCGGCGACGATCCCGCCGCCCACGTCTTCGCGCACGCTCAGATCCAGCTTGCCAAGTTCACGCAGCACCAGCGCCCTCGTCCGTGGAAGCTGCGTCCCCACCTCGGGGAAGCGGTGCAGTTCGCGGCGGATGGCGCGCACATGCTCCAGTTGTTCGCGGCTGCGGGCCAGGAGATCCCTGCTCATTTCAGCACCTCCCCTACGTTTACGGATACGACTCCGATGTCGGTGCGCCATGTCCAACCGATCCCTTCCCAGAACCTGCGACCCGTTTCGTTGTCCGTGAAAAGAAAGGCGTGAGCCTTTTCCAGGCCCAGCGCGCCAAGTCCTTCAAGAGCATTTGTGATCAGTTGACGTCCGATGCCCTGGTGCCTGAAGTCGTCGCGCACGCAGAGGTGATGCAGGTAGCCCCTGCGTCCGTCATGACCGGCCAGGACCGTGCCGACCAGAAGCCCGTCGGCCCAGGCGCACTGGCTCAGACCCGGGTTGCGCTGCAGATAGGACTGTATGGCCGCTTCCTCGTCGGCTTCGGAAAGACCGATGCCGGCGGTGTCTCGCCACAGCGCCATCGCCGCCGCGTGATCGTTTACGGACATGGGGGATATACGGATTTTTTGCATAGTGGCGTCCTTTCAGCTGCTTGGTCGCGGGTAGAAAATAATGCATTCATTGTGCGTACTTTGAGAGCCGGGATCAAGCGGATATTAGTATTCAAGCCCGGTCTGGTTTGGGCCGGGCATTGTCATTTTTTGCTGATTCACTTACGAAAGACAGAGCGGGCACATGTTCGCGATCATCAAAGCCAAAGCTCCATGGGAGGAAGATCATATGCGATTTCTGGATGAACTGAACGTGAGCGGCAAACGTGTCCTCATGCGTGTCGATTACAACGTGCCCCTCAAAGGCGAGACCATTGTCGACGACAACCGCATCAAGCAGAGTCTGCCGACCCTGAAGCTGGCTCTGGACAATGGCGCATCGCTGGTCATCTGTTCCCATCTCGGCAGGCCCAAGGGCGTCCCGGCACCGGAATTTTCCCTCAAGCCCGTGGCCGTGCGCCTGGCGGAGTTGCTCGGGCGCGAGGTGCGCATGGCTCCGGACTGCATCGGCCCCGAGGTTCAGGCCATGGCCGAAGAGCTCAAGGCCGGCGAGGTCCTGCTGCTCGAAAACCTGCGCTTCCACCCCGGCGAGACAAAGAACGACCCCGATTTCAGCCGGGAGCTGGCAAAGCTGGGAGATGTCTACGTCAATGACGCGTTCGGCGCTTCCCATCGTGCGCATGCCTCCGTGGTCGGAGTTACGGAATTCATCAAGGATTGCTGCGGCGGCCTCCTGCTCAAGAAGGAATGGCAGTACCTGGGCGAGGCCCTGGAGAATCCGGCCCGTCCCTTTGTCGCCATCATCGGCGGTGCCAAGGTTTCCTCGAAACTCGGCATCCTCAAGGCGCTCCTGGAAGAGGTCGACTCCATGATCGTCGGCGGCGCCATGGCCAACACCTTCCGCAAGGCCCAGGGTTTTGAGGTCGGGACCTCGCTCGTGGAGGACGACCTGCTGGAAGAGGCCATGGCCATCATGGTCGAGGCGCGGGAAAAGGGCGTCAAATTCTATTTGCCCGTGGATTTCATTCTCGGCACCGACCCCAAGGGCGGCATCGCATCCGGCGTGCGCACCTATCAGGACATCCCCGCCGACGAGATGATCCTGGATACGGGCCCCGCCTCGCACACGCTTTTTGCGGAGGTCATCAAGAACGCCGGTACCGTGATCTGGAACGGTCCCATGGGCGCTTTCGAGAATCCGGCCTTTGCCCAGGGTTCCATCAACCTGTGCAGAGTGGTGGGAGCCATCTCCGGCATGACCATTCTCGGCGGCGGCGACACCAACGTCATCGTGGAGCAGATGGGCATGACGGACAAGTTCTCCTTCATCTCCACCGGCGGCGGCTCGTTCCTGGAATTTTTGGAAGGCAAGGAACTGCCTGCCTTCACCGCACTGGAGAACAAGTCATGAAGAAACTGCTCATGGCCGCCAACTGGAAGATGTACAAGACGGTGGAAGAGGGCGTGGCCACGGCCAGAGAGCTGGTCTCCCTGCTCGACAAGCTGCCCAAGGACAGGGAAGTGCTGGTCTGCCCGCCGTTTACCATGATGCATTCGGTGTGTCCCATCCTGGCCGGGAAAGAAGGCTGCCTTTCCGGAGCCCAGAATTTCTATCCCGCCGCCCAGGGCGCCTACACCGGTGAAGTCGCGCCGGAACAGCTTCTGGATCTGGGCTGCACTTACGCCCTGGCCGGACACTCCGAGCGCAGACACGTTCTGGGAGAGATGGATGAGCTGATCGGGCGGAAGGTGGCCTTTGGACTGGAAGCCGGGCTGAAGATGATCCTCTGTATCGGTGAGACCAGCGTTCAGCGGCGGCTGGGGCAAATCGAGGAAGTCCTGGTCCGTCAGCTCGAGAGCGGGCTGGCCGACGTGCTGTCCACCGCCACGGCCGAAAATCTGGCCGTCGCTTATGAGCCTGTCTGGGCCATCGGCACGGGCGATGTCGCCGGACCGGACGAAATCCTGGCTGCGCATGCCTTGGTGCGTTCCAAACTCGAATCGTTGCTGCCCGGTGAGGGCGCCAAAATCCGCATTCTCTATGGCGGTTCCGTCAAGCCTGACAACGCCGCAGCCATCATCCGCCTTGACAATGTGGACGGAGTGCTGGTAGGCGGCGCAAGTCTCAAAGCGGACAGTTTCAGCCAGATCGTGCTCGCATAATTTAGGAGGTATTTTTTTGAACTCCCTGATGATTACCATACATGTAATTGCCTGTGTCACCCTTGTCGTCCTCGTACTGCTGCAATCCGGCAAAGAGGGCATGGGGATAATCTTCGGTGGTGGCGGAGGTTCCGTTTTCGGTTCCACCGGCGCCGGCAATTTGCTCAGCAAGTTGACTGCCGGAGCGGCGACCGTGTTTTTCCTCACCTCCATCATTTTCACGTACGTCAGCACGCAGAAGCACACTTCCCCCAAGGAATCCATTGTGATCGACATGCCCGTGACCCAGACTCCCACAGCCCCCGCCGGAGTCCCCACGGCCCCTGCAGAAGAATCTGCAGGTCAGGAAAAAAATCAGTAAAAAAATGCTGGACAAACCAGTGGAGCATCGCTAAAGACTGTTTCTCCGGTTTGCGAGATTAGTACGCAAATTTGAATGCTTAGATGTCGAAGTGGTGGAATTGGTAGACACGCTATCTTGAGGGGGTAGTGGGATTTCCCGTGGGGGTTCGAGTCCCCCCTTCGACACCAAGAAGAATTGAGGGTTTCGCCTAACTGGGCGAAACCCTTTTTCTTTTATTGGCCTTCGCGGCATAATGGAAGGGTTGAAAATCGTGATTTTAGGACATTTTCTCCGGCTGATACAATTTGCTGATACAGTTTGGAGAAGGTATGGGTTTTTCATACGGTTCGTGCATGGTCCGTGTCGGAGGTATGTTGTACTGGCGGGCAGTCGTCCCGGAGCGGTTGCAGGCGGTGGTAGGGCGGAAGGAAATCCGCCGGAGCCTTCGAACGCCATATGCTCGTGAGGCACGGGTGAAGGTTGGCTATCTTAATGCGAAGTTAGCGGGAGTTTGGAAATCGATGGATGGAGACAGTGGTAATCTCGAATCTCGATTCGATGAAATTTTGCGAATAAAATTAGGTCAGTGGATGATCGAAGCCGAGGCGGAGCTTCTGACGCTGAAGCCCGCCCAACTTCGGCGCTATTCTGACTACATGTCTGACGGCGTGGCGGATCGGCTTGGTGAAATTGAAGAATCTCTGGCCGTCAATGATATTTTCCTGGTGGCTGAAACCATGGAAGAAATTATCACGGAACTCGGCGTTGATCTGGATAGAGCGAGCCCTGAATATCATCGCCTGTCGTACAAGCTGCTTCGGGCGTCGCGTGAAGCCGTGAAGGTGAGGTTGGACAAGATCGATCGCGGCGATTTTCTTTACCGGCCTGAAGTAATGAAGTCTGTTCCAATGACGTCACCAGTTCCGGAACTGGACACGCAAGCGGTACCGCCAAAAATCTCGCTGTCAAACGCCGTTGAAGCCCACTTGAAAGAATTGGACGACGGCATTGTCAGCGCCGGAAAGACCGGGAAAAACGGAAGTCGTGATAAACGCCATGGGTTGCGCGAAATGGCCTTGATCGTGGGGCAGGACAAACCCATGGATGTCTTGAGGCTTGAGGATATCACGGCGTACATTGTTCGGCTTCAGTATATTCCTACGGGGCTTGATTTGTGTAATTTGACCCGCCCACTGACCGACTACGGGCCAGCGGTGAAGGTTGATAAGCCTCTGAGTCCGGGAACGCAGCGTAAGCGGTGCGAGGATGTACGGCGGTTCGTGGGGTGGTGCCATGAGCACGGATATCTTTCAGCGGATACAGCATCCGCCATTCGCAAAAAACTGTCGGGCAAAGCTTCGGATCTTGAGTATACCGTGAGCATGGCGGGTGGAACACCAACACGAGCTTACAGTTTGGATGAACTCAGGGCATTGTTTGAGCCGGACATATATATGAGGTGGTCTGCAAAAAGGCCCGGCGATTTCTGGGGGCCATTGATCGCCTTGTTTAGTGGAATGCGTATGGGTGAGATATTGACCCTGAGGGCAAAGGACATAAAAGCCACACCTGAGCGTCTGGACGTGTACACGCTCAGGAAATCATCTAGCCCGATGAAAGGCCGTGCTGGTGTTTTATACATTGATTTGACCGACACTAGCGTCAAAAACTTGAAATCAAAGGACTCCTATCGACCAATTCCGCTTCATCCTTTCTTGGTGCAGTTGGGGTTTCTTGATTTTGTAAAAAGATTCGAGCCAGATGATTTTTTGTTCAAGGAAAGCCTTTCAGCGAACAAGAAGGTGAACAGCTCAGAATACAAATTTCAGTGGCGATCGCAATACAAGCTGACTGATAGATTCATGAAATTGCGGCGGTCAGTTGGTGTAGGCCGTGTTGAAGGCGAAACGGACGGTGATAAACTGGATTTTCACTGTTTCAGGAACACTGTGGTTGACCGACTGCGGGATTTGGGTGTTGGCGTTGAAGTCCGGTGTGAAATTACAGGGCACGATGCCGCTGATGGAGCCGGGGTTTCCCAAATTCACGGCAGCTATTCGGATAGTTTTGGCCTGGATTTCAAACTGGATAATGGAATCGGGCTACTGGATTTTCATTTGAGTGTCCCGGCCCTGAGAGACCTGGCGATGAGCCCATGGGCCAAAGGTAAAAAGTAACGGAAAGTTTAGAAATCGAAATCCCGTTACTAGTCACCAATTCGTCTGCAAACTCTATCTTCATCAACTATGTAGACTATCTCGTCGGCGTAGACAGTGAGCTCCTCAACTTTCCTAGCTTTACGAGGTTTGAAGAAGCTTTTTTCGATAGCGATACCAACTGCATGACTGACGGTCACACCGTGCTTGGCGCAAAATGCCTTCAATGCTTCTAGCTGGTCCTTATCCAGTCGGACAAGGATCTCCTTATCGCCTTCTTTCTTCAATCTCTTTCGGCGCTCTCGCTGTCGTTCTGCGCATGTCATGGCCATGGTTCAGTCTCCTGTTACTAGTAACATATCGAACAAGCCAGTCATCGACTAGCCCTCATTACTGACTTTTTGTTGATTGGAGGGGGTGTCCCGCTCAGGAGCCTGTATCATGTCCTGGCCAGGATGCCTTTATTTTGCACAGAATGACCACTATGAGCCTTTCTGCTGTAAATATGGATCAAATGTATTGCCTGAATATATGGAGCGCTTACGGTTGATTATAACTTGCATTTCTGATTACGAAAAATGCACTCTATGGCTTGATGTAGGCCAGGAGCCAGAAAAGAAGATGGTCGGTGTAGAAAATGGCGATTTGATCGGATTTCATACAGGCTTCGATGCAGTCAACTTGTAAACCTTTTTGTGGCTGAGTGAATGCAACTCTTCCCTACGGTCTGAGGGGAGCCCTCCCTTCGGTCGGGGCTCCTGCTCTTCTCATGCCGCCTTCCTTTTTGTTGAAAGGCTGGATAGATGGCTTGACCAGTAGCGTTTCTTGGAGTGCTCAAGTGATTTTGGAATTTGGCTCTTATGTGGGTTGCTGAAATAGTTACAACGCTCAAGGAATGCTTCCATTTGAGTGCTTAACCGATACATTGGATTATCAGGCCAGAAAGGATATAATTTTCCGGGTAAGGATTCATTCCAAACTTTATTGAGCATACTTCCAAACCTGAAAGAATTACCATACGATCTGGATGATACAAAGCATATCACATGATAATGAAAACCATGCTCTGTTTCATCCGTTATAGCGATGAATCCGAAATGATTTCCGTCTGAATGAATTTTTCTCTGTAATTCTTCGAGACAAGCGTGCATTTCATCTTGGCTAATGTCTGAGTCATTTTCTGTATAAAAAAGAAAAGCTAACGGTGATGGTATCAATTCGGCAGCATGTTCGGTCATTTGTTTGATTCGATTTTTAAGAGTTTTTTTCATTCTTTCAGTTTTCTCTTGGTTAGCATATATATAATTATTCTACTAAAGCGCAGCTTCCGTCAGAAATCCCGGAAGCTACGCCTGTTCTTCGCTGGCAGGTGGGCTGCACTGAATTTTCGTCGCCGCCAGCTCACTTTTCACCGTCATTTTTCGGCGGAAATGTTACTTGGGCACCTCGGCATTGATGGTCGTGCCCTCATGCCGCCACCGTTTGGCCAGCTCAGGTTCGTGCTTCAAGACGGCAGCTTGCTTCTTCAGAGAAAAGTCCGCGCCCTTGATCCAGGGATTGCACTTGGGTCTCTCGTACCGCTCGACCTCGGCTCTGGTGGCCAAGAGGCACGCCGTCTTTGGATCGGACAGAAGTCCGTCAAGGTGCTCATGGACCGTGCGGCCATCTGGGATAGCAATTTCGCCCTCCCGGAGGTGGGTGCAAAACTGCTTCTTTTCTTCATTCCAGGTGTAATGATAATCGTTGATAAAGTAATTAATCGCATATTCAAGATTGTTTAAATTTTTGCATCTTTCATGACTTGTGATTTCGCTTGCTAATTTATCTCTAGTTATTGCATCAATAATTTGCTTTGATATTGTCACTGTATCATCATTTTTATATTTCATTGTCTTCACCCTCATTGTTACTCATTTTTTTTAAAAGTTCTTTTCTGCCTTCTGAAAGAATTTTGCATAATTGGTCAATTGATGTCTTCTGACTCTTTTTCTGCGCCCTTTCTTCTTTCGCGTGATTTTCGCAAGAAACCCAAATTTGAGCCAAATAGCCGGATGCTTTCAAATCTCCGGCCTCCACGGCCTGGAAGAACAACGCTTCTAGTTCCTGCTGCAACCGGAGTGCGGAGCCGATGCGGCGCTTACTCCTGGCCATTGGTCGCAACCTCCCGGTCAGGGCAGATTTCATCAATCTGGCGGCGAACGTCCGCCACGAAAGCTTTGTATGCCTGCTGGGCATACTCATTGATGATTCCGTCGAGGATCGTTGATCGTGACTGGCCTGTCATGGCGGAGCGTTCCGCTAAATACCGGATGCTTTCATGGCTGAGTGTGAAAGATTTGATTGTCTTCATGATAAATTTTTCCTATGGTTTAAAGTTAATGAACAAAAAAAGCCCGGACATTGCCGGGCTGGAATTTCGAAAACTCATATAATATATATACGATTTTTTTTCGTAAAAATAAAAAATGCGCGTCCGAGATGGCCGAACTTTTGTTTTTAACTTGCTAAAATAATGTAATAATTTTTTTTTAAAATATTTTTTTTGTAACACAGAACTGCGTTTTCTGGGTCTTAATTGATGCCAATTAATATAGTTTTAATAGGTTTTTTATTTTAATTGGGTGGCCTGAAAATATGGGTGGCACATGTGAGGCTTTGCCGGGAGTTGATCCAGGTTGACTCGCTCCGAAATCGCCAGGACGTGAAGCTCTGGCCTTGGATTATGTGCTAGTGTTAGCGGGATTCCCTGGGCTGATCGCCGGATAAGATCCGCTGCACGGTATAGAGGCTGCACCCAACCTGCTCAGCTATCTTGCGCAGGCTCAAATCCTCAACACGCAGTTTGCGGACCAAGTCACGGTCTACGGTTTTCTTTCTGCCACCCTTCCCGTGACTGTACACGCCCTTCTCCTTGGCACGTTCAATTCCTTCCCGCTGTCGTTCAAGAATTACCGACCGCTCAAACTCCGCAAAAGCGCCCATTATCTGAAACATGAGCTTGTTCATAGGGTTGTTTGATCCTTCATCGAATACTAGATTTTCCTTGTGGAACTGCACCTTCACACCCTTGACCATAAGCTGGTCAACGAGCGTCTGAAGATCCTTGAGACTGCGGGCAAAGCGGTCGATTGAGTGAACGTGGAGCGTGTCACCTTCCCTCAGATATTCAAGGCAAGCCTGGAGTTGCGGGCGGTCAGTGCTTTTGCCGCTGGTCTTGTCGGTAAATATCTTGTCAAACTGAATGCCGGAGTCGGCAAGCTGACGATCGGTATTCTGATCTGTTGTGCTGACTCGAACGTAGGCGATGTGAGACATGGTGATGACCTCTGGGTGATGGGTTGAGTTTGTCTTTGTTGGGCCATATATACTGTCATCATATCATAGAGGTCAAGGCAAACGTACTGATAATTCAAAATTCCTCAGGTTATCAACACAGTTTTTGGCTGTTTATCCGTGCTGCTATCAACTATGCCGTTTGTGGAGTTTGTTCGGCTTGCCGTTTGACCATCCAGCCGCCTCCAAGATGGGCGAAGATCAGATCGAAGCCGAACTTTTTGTCGTATGTGGCGCTGGCACCTTCCTTCGCCATGTCGGTGTTGTCGAAATTGCTGACGTCGATATCAAGGCACACCAAGCGCACCTTATTGTTGTCATTCCTGGTCATCGCGATGATCCTAGGCTGCATTTCGTTCTTCTTACACAGTCTGACCGAGCACCGAGGCAACTGCGCGCCGAGATCCGTTTCCAGAGCGATCCGTTGAAGCCGTTGCCGCAGGCTCTTGTCGGAATGCACGCGTCCAAGTCCAAGGCTGGTCACGAAGAAATCGTTGTTGTAGTATTCGCGGGCATGGTTGAAAATAACTCGCGCCGGAAGCCGTTTCCGGCGCGAAATCAATAAATTAGAGGAATCTCACATGGCCGATACGCTGACTGCTCAGGAATTGAAAATGCTTATGGGCGCTTCTGGCGTCACCTTGCTCGATGTTCGCCGTAAAGGCGATCGGGAGTCCGGTTCTTCCGGCATTCATGGGGCTGTCTGGAAGGACCCCGAACATGTCGATGAGTGGTCTTCCGAACTGTTAAAGGACAAGCCCGTGGTCATGTTGAGGCTTCCTATTAAAAAAGTAACTTCCCGAATTTTTAACGGGTTTCGGGGTGAGAGAGGTCGTTTCGTTTATCGCAACTAAAAGTTGATGATTCTGTCAGCCAACTTCACTTGCTCGTACAGAAATTTCATGTTCGAAAGCGTACCATGTTCAATTGCATCCACACCGTGGACGCCCATGCACTTCCCTCAAGCTGCCAAGATGCCTTCGCTCAAGGAGAAAAGTTTGGCCTGTTCGTTAATTGGAAAAGTCGACGAATTTCCAGAGTAGAGGTTCACGGCCGGACCATTCAAAAAGATGGTTACGTCCTCACCCTCTGTCAGGAGAAAGTTGCCGAATCGGACAGCATTCCACTTGACCTCCGGGTCACTGCTAGAAAGTATGATGAGTATTTGCATGTTTACCTCCAAGTTGCTGTTTTAAAAATGCTTATTCGAATATTCGCGAGACGTAAAGCTGGCGTGAGAGAAGTGGCTCAGTTTGTTTGTGACAGCCGATACAAATTCGATCGCTGGAAAGTGACTGCCTTGATCTTTGTTAACGATTTCAGGATGGGCAAAGCGATGAAAGGCTTCCTGAAGCACATCGACCGTATGACAAGTCGTCAAGTATCGCTATTGAGACCTCCATTAAATGGACCTGTTGGGGACTTTGGTTGGCAAAGCCTTGGGCAGGCGGTCTTGATTTTCCAAAGGAGCACAGCTAGGTAGCAAAAACATTGATTGTTGGCCCTATTTGAAAGTCTTTTATTTAACAATATGCCTTGTAATATATCTGGTTCAAATGTTTTTTCGCTTCCAGCTTAACGTGTCATGTCTGATTGTGATTGTCGTATTTATGATGCTGCTCACCGCAGTGGGTCATCAGCATGATAATGGCTTTCATTTTGTAACTACCCATTCGCATTTTGGCGATTCCAGTCATGTTCATTTTGATCATTTTGGCAAATTTTCTGATTTTCTGAATGTTGATTCCATTTTTGAGATGTTTCATCTTTCTATAATCGACAATTATTTTTCTCTTTATAAATCAACACTGACTTCTTCGATAGATCGCCCTCCAGAACTCTGTCTTTAGTTCGAGTTTCTTCAAAATTTTAGAAGTTAAACTTTAATGTAGGATTTTCTATGTATCATATCTTTGCTTCTGGCAGAGATGTGTTGCTGCGCTATTTTAAGAATGTGCGGTTACCATTTCTGGCTCTATTGTGTTTGTCACTTGTTAGCGCTGATGTTTTTGCCCATGGCGTTGCGACGGGGGACAAGGGATACATCCAGGCGATCAGCGGGGTGCAGCTCTTTCCTTTTATATATCTCGGCGCCAAGCACATGGTGACGGGTTATGACCACCTTTTGTTTCTGATTGGAGTTATTTTCTTCCTCTATCGTCTCAAGGATATAGGAATATATGTCAGCCTGTTTGCGATTGGGCATTCTTCAACGTTGCTGGCGGGCGTATTTATGGGTGTGAACGTGAGCGCGTATCTCATCGATGCCATCATCGGTTTGTCGGTGGTCTACAAGGCGCTCGATAATCTCGGCGCTTTTCGTCGCTGGTTCGGGTTTCAGCCGGATACCAAGGTTGCGACAGTCGTGTTCGGTTTGTTCCACGGGTTTGGCTTGGCGACGAAGATCCAGGAGTTCGAGGTGTCTCCAGACGGCCTGCTGGCCAATCTCGTCGCGTTCAATGTCGGCGTTGAGATTGGGCAACTGTTGGCTTTGAGCGGGATACTCATTGTCATGGGATACTGGCGCGGAACATCAAGTTTCACAAGACATGCCTATTTCGCCAATGTCGCATTGATGACCGCTGGTTTCATGCTTGTGGGATACCAAATGACAGGATTCTTCTTCGTAGCATAATAAGGAGTTAATGTATGTATAATGCGAATATGCCAGGCAGCAATGATTTGCCGACATCAGGACAGTTGATTCGCTCTACAGTTGTTGCAATTATTGTTGCGACACTGCTGCTTATAACCACAGTATTGCCTGCTGAATACGGCATTGACCCCACAGGTGCAGGTGAAGTGCTGGGATTGACTGACATGGGGCGGGTCAAAATGGCTTTGGCTGAGGAAATGAGGGCGGAAAAAGAAATCGTGGCAGCCATGGAAAATGCGCCTGTAATGTCTGATTCTGAAGTCGAAGCGGTTCAAGAACTTTATGCGAGTGAGAAGGATGTCATCGTTCATGAGCAGTCAGAATCGTCTCCTGTTGCCGCAGACGCCAGCATCGCGAAGGATGAAATCAGTATAATCTTTGATCCGGGGCAAGGAGCGGAGATAAAATTGACGATGAATAAAGGTGCTTCTGTTTCGTACAAGTGGCAGTCAGATGGTCCCGTCAATGTCGATGTGCATGGAGATCCAGTAAACGCCCCGAAGGACTTTTACCATGGATACGGTAAAGGAAAAAACATCGCAAAATCAGAAGGTACAATCACTGCTGCTTTCGATGGAAAACATGGATGGTTTTGGCGCAATCGATCTGAAAAGCAAGTTAAGGTCAATTTGAATACCGAGGGTGAGTATTCAGAGTTTAAAAGAGTTTTGTAGTTTTTTAAATTAAGATGATTTGTGTGCCACCGAAGTCGGAGGCTTTGATGGCATTTTGTTGTGGTGCGCCCAGCATTCCAAACGCTAGTCAGTCTCCAAATAGCAACTTCACGGAAATTATCCTTATCGGAATATCACACAGTCAGATATCTTCAAAAGCAAACCCCCGATTAGGACGGGGGTTTGCCAGTAGTCTGATCAAGCCAAGCATTGAGGATGTTTTTGTCCAGATCACCGTCGGCGCGGGCGAAATGCGCAAGGAAAAAGAGAGTTGCTCTACACCCATGTGGAAGCACTGCATGGAGCACCCAACAACGCCCTCAAAAACGACCTAGGTCAACTCAAATCCCTTCCTAATCTCACGCCTCGACGACCTTCTGGCGCACGTAAGCGTGGTCGGCCAGGTTCACATCTTTACCTCAAGTCAATGTCTATTACTTCAGTTATGTGTTTGTTGAACCATACTCTGGGCGAATTGGTCGCAGCGAGATCCGTTTGAGTATGCGGACCTTCATTGGAGCCGCATGTATCCTGCAATTGTTGGTTCTCTGTCCCCGTCAAAGATGGACAAGATCGCCAGTCGGGATTTGGGTGAGCATTACACAAGCGAGACAAAAGAATCCTCCAAGATCCTGAAATCTTGGAGGGAAATTGTCGAGATTCTTACGCCTTTTTAAGCGTCAGCGTGGAGGGGATTACTGGTTGGCCGGAGTGTGGGCGTTATGGTCTACCGGACCTTGCCCGGCTGTGTCATTATTCGCGCCGTGCTGCATTCCTCCCATCATGCCCTTGCCTCCCATCATGCCCATTCCACCGCCCATTCCTTTGCCGCCCATCATGGGGCATCCCTTGCCATCCATCATGCCCTTGCCGCTCATGGGTACAATACCTTCCTTGGCCATTTGCTTATGCATCTTGACTTGTTCGGCATAGATCTTGGCGTTCAAGGCGTTAATCTCGGTAGTCAGTGCCTCGACCTTCTTGTCGTCGACTTTTTCACCGTACAGTATGGCGTTGAGTTCGGATTCCTTGGCGAAAACCTGCTTGTTCAAGTCAGCCGTGGCCGTCGCGAAATCCGAGCGCATCTTCTGCATTGTGGCGTGCTTTTCCGGAGTCATGTTTCCCATGCCGTCCATCATCCCTTGAGCGGATGCAAGGCCGACGAAGGCGGTGACAAAAGCCAGAGTAAGAAGTGTGGCAAAGGCGTTACGGTAAGTTTTCATTAGATTCTCCTTTTAGATGTTTATGGATTATTCTATATCCGCATTCAAAACAACAAAGTATAGTCAGCGATTTGATCGGACATCCGAATAACTGCCAGTTAGAGTATCGATTTAAGGGTGTTATATTCTTCGACGGTAATTTCGCCCTTGGCAAGCCTCAATTTCAAAATTTCCAGTGAATCGAACCTATCGGCGGCGGAGTTTCCATCGCGCCGACTCCTGAGCATCGTCCAGATCAGAGTGCCTAGTCCCGCCAGGAGCAGGATGCCCCACAGGGAGTGCCCCATCATCCACCCTCCAAGCCAGGGGTACGTTCCGCAGTTCCACATGACGTCTCCTCCACATTTATTTCGTCGATATTCAGTTACACATTGGCAAGGAACATGCCAGGAGCCGCGCACTTTTTATCTATCTGAAATTTATTGATTTAATTTGGTCCCAATGGGGTCGCGATGAGTGAGCACCCGCGGATGCGGGTAAAGATGTGACAGCGCTCTGGACAATGTGGGTAAAACGGTTACAGGTTGGTCGAGAGGTCATTCATGAACATGCAAGCAGACAGCCCGAAGAGTGCACGGGCAAATCCGTGGTTAGTGGCGGGGATGACAGTTATTCTTGGACTGGCGGTGTCGGTCTTTGCGGTGCGCAACGTCCAGCGCGAGAAGGAGCACATGGTCCAGAATTATCTGGAGCACGCCGAGGCCCTGTTCTGGGCGCTGGAGGCCGGAACCCGCATAGGCATGGGCATGCAAGGCAGCGCGGGCTATTTTCAGTCTTTGGTGGAGGAGACGGCCAAACAGCACGGCATCATCTATCTGACCGTGACCGATGCCAAAGGGCTTGTCCTGGCCCACAGCGACGCGGCCCGGGTCGGGTCGGCTTTTCATCCCCCGGAGGTCATGTCCGCCCGGACCTTGAGTGAAGAGAAGCAGGGGCATTTTCAGGAGATGGAAGGCGGGAGGGTTTACGAGGTGTATAAAAAATTTGTGCCTCTGCCGGGGGTGCATCACTCCATGTGGTGCCCGCCCCGCATCGGGGGTATGGGCGTGATGGGCATGCAATCTCAGGCGCAAGGCGGGGGCGACCATGATCCGTCTGTCATTTTTGTCGGCCTGGATGTGCGTCCCCTGGAGGAGGCGGTGGCTGACGAACTGCACACCAGCGTGTTGGTCACGGCACTCGTGCTGCTCATTGGATTGGGCGGCTTTGCCTCGCTTTTCTGGGCCCAGCATTACCGTCTCTCCCGGCGTCAGTTGCGGGATACCCAGGCCTTTGCCTCGGAAGTGGTGAGGTGTCTGCCCCTGGGGCTGCTCAGCACCGACCCCGATGGTCGGGTGGTCCTGTCCAACGGAGGCGCGTCGGCTCTCTTTGGGTTGGACAAAGAAACCTTACCGGGCATGCTTCTGGGAGGTTTTGGTGGCGTGGACTGGGCCGGGATCATGGCCGAGTTGGCAGACAAGGGCACGGTGCCGGAACGTGAAGTGACTCTCGTCGCGGGACCGGGCAAACGGGTCCCTGTCAATCTGGGCGCGTCCCGAATCGTCACGAACGACGGTGACTTCTTGGGCTATCTCTTTTTGCTGCGTGATTTGGCCGAAATTCGCCGCCTGCAGGGGCAGGTCCGGCGCAACGAGCGCCTGACGGCCCTAGGTAACCTGGCCGCCGGGGTGGCCCACGAGATCAGAAATCCACTCAGCTCCATCAAGGGTTTTGCCACCTATCTCGCTGGCAAGGTTCAGGGGCAGGACAAGGACGCGGCGCGGGCCATGATCCAGGAAACGGACCGCCTGAACCGCGTGGTTTCGGAGCTGCTGGAGTTCGCCCGGCCCGGCGAGATGAAACTGCGCGACGAAGATCTGGCCCAGGTCGTGGAGCGTGCCTTGCGTCTGGTCCGCGCCGACGTGACGGCCAAGGGCATTGCGGTGCGTTTCGAGCAGGAAGAGGCTTTACCGCGCGTCCCGCTAGACCCCGAACGTTTTACCCAGGCGCTGCTCAATCTGTTCCTCAATGCCGTGCAGGCCATGGACCAGGGCGGGACGCTGGAGATCTCGGTGGTCTCGGCGCCGGAAGCCGGGGTCGTGGTTCTGCGCATCACGGACACGGGCCACGGCATGGTCGCGGAACTTGTGCCGGACATTTTCAACCCCTATTTCACGACCAAAAGTTCTGGCACGGGGCTGGGTTTGGCCATCGTGCACCGCATCATCGAAGCCCACGGCGGCGAGATCAAGGTGGAAAGCGTGGTGGGTCAGGGCACGATTTTCACCCTACTACTACCCACGACCGGGGGGCGGCCATGAAACCATCCAAGATCACCATCCTCATAGTTGATGACGATTCCGGCCATCGGGGCATGCTTCGCACCCTGCTGGCCGATTGGGGCTACGTCCCGCATGAGATCGAGAGCGGGGAATCGGCCGTGTCCCTCTGCCGGGAGCGGGCCTTCGACCTCATTCTCATGGATGTGCGCATGGCCGGAATCTCCGGCATCGAGGCATTGAAGGAAATCAAGGTCTACAATCCGGCCATCCCCATCCTGATCATGACCGCCTATTCCAATGTGGAAACAGCCGTGGAGGCCATCAAGGCCGGGGCCTACGACTACCTGACCAAACCTCTGGATTTCGACGACCTGCGCCTGACCCTGGATCGGGCCTTGGACCATGCGGCTCTGCGCGACGAAAACAAGGCTCTGCGCCAGACCCTGTCCGCATCTTTCGATTCTGGCGGGATCATCGGCCAGAGTCCAGCCATGCAGCGGCTCATGGAGATGCTGGCCACCATCGCCCCATCCGAGGCCACGATCATGGTCACTGGTGAGTCGGGCACGGGCAAGGAACTCATTGCCAGGGCCGTCCACACCAACAGTCCACGCCGCAAAGGGCCCTACGTCGCCGTGAACTGTGCGGCCCTGACCGAAACCCTGCTCGAATCCGAGCTTTTCGGTCATGAGAAGGGCGCCTTCACCGGGGCCGACCGGCGGCGGGAGGGGCGCTTTTTGGCGGCGGACAAGGGGACTATCTTTCTGGACGAGATCGGGGAGATGCCCTTGTCCATGCAGGTCAAGCTCCTGCGCGTCATTCAGGAACGCGAAATTCAGCGCGTGGGCGGGGACCAGACCATTAAAGTCGATGTGCGCATCGTGGCCGCCACCAACCGCGACCTCGTGGCCGAGGTGGAGGCGGGGCGCTTCCGTCAGGATCTCTATTACCGTCTGAACGTGGTCGCCCTGGCCCTGCCGCCTCTGCGCGAGCGCGAGGAGGACATTCCGCTCTTGGCCGCGCATTTTCTGAGAAAGTTCGCCGAGAAAAACGGCAAGCAAGCCAAAGGTTTCACTCCTGAGGCCATGGACAGGATGCTCAAGCACTCCTGGCCCGGCAATGTCCGCGAACTGGAGAACGCCGTAGAGCGGGCAGTGGTTTTGGCGCTGGGGGAATACATCAGCGAAAGGGACCTGCCCCCACAACTGTCCGGAGCCGGCGGCGAATGCGGGCGTCCGGACGGCGGTTTTTCCAACATGACGCTTGAGGAGCTGGAGCGGCTGGCCATACTCGGCGCCATGGGCGCAGCCGACGGGAACAAGAGCGAGGCAGCTAGGCGGCTGGGCATCACGCGCAAGACCCTGCACGCGAAGCTGACCAAGTACGGAGAGTGATAATTCTCCATGGTTTTCCCGTACAGGCGCCCAGCCAGGATCAGAAATCTTTTTCCATGTCGGTAATCATGAGTGCCCCGCCCTCTTCGACGGCTCGGAACCGGACCTTGTCTCCGATGCGGACTTTGTCCAGCAGCGCCGCGTCTCTGACCTGGAAGACCATGGTCATGGGCGGCATATTCAAGTCCCTGATTTCCTCGTGTCGGATGGTTATCTTCTTGTTTTCCTTGTCGATCCTTCTGACGTCGCCCCGCGTCATATCGCTTTGCGCCACCACGAGGGCGGGCTCTTCCAGCACTTGGGAAGACGCGAATCTCACGGGCACAAAGAACGAAAAAACGCACAAAATCATGAGCATGAAGCACACATATCTACGCATGGCATTCCTCCTGGATCAGAGAATTTGAAAACGGGTCATTTCCCGGCAACACGGATGATTCCGATCATGCCCGCCTGATAATGCCCGGTAATGAGGCAGGCAAACTCGAACTCTCCTGGCCGGTTGAAATGCCAGACGACCTCGCCTTCCCCGCCCGGCGCGACATGCGCCATGTGCGCCGCCTCATGCTCCATGTTCGGATATTTGAGCATGAGCGCCGCGTGCGCCTTGTTTCCGGACTGCGTGCCGATGACGAACTCGTGCATCATGAGGCCTTCGTTCCTGACGACAAAACGCACGGTCTCGCCCAGTCGCACCTCGATTTCATCCGGCACGAAGCGCATGGTGTCGAGCATGCGCACCGCCACGGTCCGGGTCACGGCGGACGCGTCGCCCGCGATTCCCCATTCCTGCTGTTCTCGCAGGACGGGCGTGGCCGGTTCGTGCTCCGTGCCGTGACTCCAGGCTATGTCCGCGCAGAACAACAGGATCAGGGCCGCTCGCAGCATAATCATGGTCGCCTCCTTATTCGTGGCCGGTATGTCCGGGTTTGCGTACTTTAAGCTCGATCCCGTCGCCGGGTTCCTGCTCCCTGGGCATGGACAGGCCGCCGGGAGAAAAGTCCCTTGCCGGCTCGGCCAAGGTACCGCCGAATTCATAGGCCTGCGTTCCGGGCGGGTGCCTGAACCACTCGGGGTTTGAATAATCGCCTCGCTTCTGGTTCCGGCGCACCTTGACCACGCTGAACATGCCGCCCATCTCGACGCTCCCGAAAGGCCCGCGGCCGGTCATCATGGGGATGGAATTGTCCGGCAGCGGCATCTCCATCTCGGTCATGTCGGCCATGCCGCGCTCGCCCATGACCATGTAGTCCGGGATCAGGGACGTAATCTTGCGCGCAAGGCCGGTGTGGTCCACGCCGATCATGGTCGGTACGTCGTGCCCCATGGCGTTCATGGTGTGGTGGCTCTTGTGGCAATGGAAGGCCCAATCGCCCTCCTCGTCGGCCACGAATTCGATTTGCCGCATCTGACCCACGGCCACGTCAGTGGTGACCTCGTACCAGCGCGTGCCCCTGGGGGTGGGGCCGCCGTCCGTACCAGTGACCAGAAACTCATGCCCGTGCAGATGCATCGGATGATTGGTCATGGTCAGGTTGCCGATGCGGACGCGGACCTTGTCATTCAGGCGCACGTTCAGGGAGTCGATGCCCGGAAAAATCCGGCTGTTCCAGCTCCACAGGTTGAAGTCGAGCATGGTCATGATCCTGGGCGTATAGCTCCCCGGATCGATGTCATAGGCGTTCAGGAGAAAGACGAAATCGCGGTCCACCTCGTCGATCAGGGGGTGCTTCGCCTTGGGATGCGTGACCCAAGATCCCATCATACCCATGGCCATCTGCGTCATCTCGTCGGCGTGCGGATGGTACATGAAGGTGCCGGGTCGACGGGCCACGAACTCGTACACGAAGGTCTTGCCCGGCTGGATCGCAGGCTGGGTCAGGCCAGAGACGCCGTCCATGCCATTGGGCAGGCGCTGGCCGTGCCAGTGGATGCTGGTGTGCTCGGGCAGCCTGTTGGTCACGAAGATGCGCAAGCGGTCGCCTTCCACTACCTCGATGGTCGGCCCCGGACTCTGTCCGTTGTACCCCCAGAGATGGGCCTTGAGGCCAGGAGCCAGTTCGCGCACTACGGGCTCGGCCACGAGGTGGAACTCCTTGACGCCCTTGTTCATGCGCCAAGGCAGAGTCCAGCCGTTCAAGGTCACCACTGGATTGTAGGGGGGACCCGTCGGAGGGTGCAAAGGCGGCATGGTCTCCGGAGAATTCTGAACAACAGCCTCCGGCAGCCCGGCCAGGGCGACGCGGGTCACGGCCGACGCGGCCAGGGCTCCGCCCGCCAGTCCCGCCGTCTGCAAAAATCGTCTTCTGGAATTCATGTTGACCTCGCTGTCTCGTCCGCAAAAAAAATCAGTGTCCGGCATCGCGGGCCTCCCCTTGCGGCGCGGGTCCCGCAAGTTCGCCGCCGCCCTCGGTGCCCATGATCACGGCCTCAAGGGCCGCGTCGGCCAGCCAAAACCCCTCCAGGGTGTCAATCCCGGTCTGCACCACGCGGATCCGCTCCCTGGCGTCGGCCAGCAATTCGAAAACCCCGATGAGCATGGCGTTGTAACGGTACACGTTTTCCTCGGCCAAGACCTGCTGTAGGGGGATGATCTCCTCCCGGTAGTGACGGGCGATGTCGTGGGCGGTGCGGTACGCCGAGTAGCCTTCCCGCAGCCGGGACCCAGACCCGCGCAGGGCGGCTTCGAGCTCATGGCCGGCGGCCAGGGTGCGCGCGTTCATGGCCTCGCGTTTCATGCCGCCCCAGTCGAACAGAGGCAGGGTCACGTCCAGCTCGTAACCGCGTCCGGTGGCCCGGTCCCCGGAGTCGTTGTCAAACACCGTGTTGTGACGCAGTCCCGCCTCCACATCGACCAGGCTGGTCACGCGGCCGAGCCCTTGGGCCTTGGCCGCAGCCTCGAATTCGGCCTGTGCCAGGCGCACATCAAGGTTGCCCGCCCGCGCCGCCGAGCTCACGTCCTCCGGTTGGCGCGCGGAGTCCGGCAGATCAGGCAGGCGAGCAGGCAGCATGAGCAGGGGGACCTGGGATTCGGAGAGGCCTAGCTGGCGGATAAGTTCCTCCTGGCGGGCAGTCAGGGCGTGCCGGGCCAGGGCGAGCTGCGTGGCCGCGTCGGCGTAGAAGCCCTGCTGCCTGACCCGTTCGATGGTGTTAAAATTGCCAACCTGCTGCATGCGGCGAGCCAGTTCGGCAGAGGCCTCGGCGGCAGCAAAGACCTGCCGCGCATAGCCGAGACGCTCGTTTGCGGCCACGGCCCGCACCCAGGCCCCGCGCACCTCGGTGACCTGCCGCACCACATCGCGGGTCAGCCTGTGTTCTTCGGCCGCAACGCGCGATTTCGCCACGGCCTGACGCACTGGAAAGGTCAGCAGATCAAGCAGTCCGACGCTCAGAAGCCGGCCGAATTCGACCTCAGACAGAACATGGAGACGCTCGATGGAGAAGATAGGGTTTTCCAAGCGTCCCGACTGGGCCGCATCGGCCGCGTTTGCCCAATTCCGGGCCAGCAGGGCTTGAAACGAGGGGCTGTTCACCAGGGCCAGCTGCACTGCGGCCGGTTCGCTCAACGGTTTGGACAGCTGTTCGGACGCCCGCAGGGCCATGGCGTCACGTTGCGCGGTGTCGCGGGCCAGTGCGAGCTGGCCGTGGGTGAAGCCTGCGGCCTGGGTGTTGGTCCTGGCCACGGACTGATCGAAGTCAAATGTGGCGCAACCGGCCAGGCCGCCCAGTAGGACAAGAAGCGCACATCCCTTGCATAGGGCTGTCATCATGTTCATGGCGCGCTCCCGTGATCATGCGCCGGCTGCGACGCTACAGGGCTGGATCGAGGGGGAGCTTCGGCATCTTCCGGTTCCGCCGCTTCCCGCGCATAGGAGCTCCACCCGCCCACTTTCCCTACTCGTTTGTTGGACTGCCTCCAGGGAGCTACTGATTGGTGGCGGTAAGGCTGATAACTCTCGAAAACAGATTCGAAGTTTAGGGAAGAATTCCGGCCCCAGTCATCTGCATGCGTCTTTGTCACCTGACCAGCGTGCACCGGCAAGGCCGCAATGAACAAAAACACAAGTGTTTTCGTGAATCGGGTCATGAGTTCCTCCAAGGTTGCTCTTCCCAATAATTACCTTCTAAAAGGAAAAATCCCAACGTCAAGGAACGTTATATTTAAAATTTCTTGCACAATAGGGCACTTTCCCTTGACCGTGACCCTGCGGATGGGTGACGATTAAAATGAGTGTTTTTATTTGGCGGTCAAGTTTTTTGGCGCCATCCGATGGCGTTGATCCCACTAAGTGGGTACAGTTTTTTTCCGAACGATTCACCTGTCTCACATGGGTATTTTCGTTGTGACCATCGCGCCGTGAAACTTTAGTGACTTCCTGTTCGACCTTCATCCATTGCGAGGATGCCAGCCGCATGAACACAAGCAAGAAAAAGTCCACTTCAAAGGCGACCAAAAAGAACGCCACGGATCAGGGGACCGTCACATCTCCCGACGTGGCGGGGGATTTCCCGGAATCTTCGCCGAAATCATTTCCCGTGGTAGGCATCGGCGCCTCGGCTGGGGGTCTGGCAGCGTTTGAGGCTTTTTTTTCCGGCATGCCACCCGGCGCCAACCCCGACATGGCCTTTGTGCTCGTTCAGCATCTGTCTCCGGACAACAAGAGCATCCTGACTGATCTTGTCAGCCGCTACACGCGCATGCAGGTTTATGAAGTCGAAGACGGCATGGTCGTTCAACCTGGTTGCGTTTACATTATTCCTCCGGGTTATGACATGGGAGTTATGAACGGCGCGCTGCAATTGTTCAAGCCCCAGGCACCGCGCGGCCACCGTCTGCCCATCGACTTTTTTTTCCAGTCCCTGGCCCTCGACATGCGTTCCCGAGCCATCGGAATAGTGCTTTCTGGAACGGGGAGCGATGGCTCGCACGGTCTGCGCACCATCAAGGCGGAGGGTGGCATGGTCATAGCGCAACTACCCGAATCGACCGAGTTTGACGGCATGCCTGCCTGCGCCATTGCGACGGGTCTGGTTGATTTTGTGTTGACGCCTGACAGAATGGCCGAACAGATCCTTTCCTATTCCGCGCGCACTTGCTTGATGCCAGGGGCCCGCCTTGCCGATACGGTCGGGGACGCGGAGGGCCTGCTGCAACAAATCTACGTCCTGCTGCGTTCCAGTACCGGTCACGATTTTTCAGGTTACAAGCCAAGTACGGTCTGGCGGCGAATCGAACGGCGCATGGCCGTGACTCATATGGAAACGGTCGACGCCTACGTTCAGTACATGCAGAAAACGCACGGCGAGGCCGATGCACTGTTTCGTGACCTGCTCATAGGAGTGACCAACTTCTTTCGCGACCCGGAAGCCTTCCGGGCGCTTGAAGAGCAGGCCATCCCCCAGATATTTGCCGGCAAGCCTCAGGCTGGCCGAACCATTCGCGTCTGGGTTTGCGGTTGCTCGACCGGCGAGGAAGCCTACAGCATCGCCATTCTTCTGCAAGAGCGCATGGACGCGCTCAAGCAGAGCATGCCGGTGCAGATCTTCGCCACGGACATCGACAGTCAGGCGATCGCTATCGCCCGCACAGGACTCTATCCGGTCACCATTGTCTCGGACATGTCGCCGGAACGCCTGACGCGCTTTTTTACGCGGGAACACGCCGGCGTCGCCTACCGCGTTCACAAGGGCCTGCGCGATATGCTGATCTTTTCCGAACAGGACGTCATAAAGGACCCGCCCTTCTCAAAACTGGACCTGATCAGTTGCCGAAACCTCATGATCTACTTCGGTACTTCGCTGCAAAAAAGGCTCATACCACTGTTCCATTATGCTCTGAACCCCAGCGGCATGCTTTTTCTGGGCACATCCGAGGGCATTGGCGATTTTCTCAACCTCTTTGCCATCCTGGACCGCAAGATGAAGCTCTACCAGCGCAAGAACGACGTTTTTGCCCTGCCCCGCATGAACGTCGGGCAGATCGCAGGGCAGGTAAAGGCCTGTAATATCTCCGCACCTTGTCCGTCGGACACGATGGCCCTTACTGCGAAAAAATCTCTGCGCAATCTGACGGAACGCGGTATTTTACAGATGATCGAGCTTTCAGGAGTACTGGTCGACGATCGCGGAGACATTTTCTACCAGCACGGACGGACAGGTCTGTATCTGGAGTTGGCGCCGGGCGAGGTCGGCATCAGCAATATTATTAGAATGGCTCGGGAAGGCCTGCGTCAAAGCCTGACCATGGCATTGCACAAGGCTGTGGCCACGCGGGAGACGGTTCGCACTCCCGGAGTGCGCGTCAAGACAAACGGGCACTTCACTTCCGTCAACCTGACTGTCTGTCCGGTCGAGGACGACCAAGGCGAGACCGCCGCCCCGCTTTATCTGGTCGTGTTCGAAGAATTTCAGGATGTCGAGGCCTGTGTTGCTGAGGCATCCTCCCTGGAGGCTTGTGGCACCTCTGCCGAGATTCATGCGGAAAAGCGCATTGCCGCGCTCATGGACGAGTTAAGAGGTAAGGACGAATATCTCCAGGCTACGCGCGAGGAACTCGAGAGCGCCAACGAGGAGCTCAAGTCATCCAACGAGGAAATGCAGTCCGTAAACGAAGAGTTGCAATCCACTAACGAAGAGATGGAGACCTCCAAGGAGGAACTGCAATCGGTCAACGAAGAGCTGGCTACGGTCAACGCCGAACTGAACGCCAAGGTGGGGGATTTGACGCGGCTCAATGACGACATGAACAATCTGCTGGCCGGCAGCGGTATCGCCACGATTTTCGTCGATCACAAACTGCGCATCCTGCGCTTTACGCCCACCGCACGAGAAATCATCAACCTGATCGATAGCGACGTCGGCAGGCCCGTGGCCCACATTGTCTCCAACCTGGTCGATTACAATGACATGGTTAAGGATGTGACATCGGTGCTTGATAAACTGACAGTCAAGGAGGAAAGGGTCCAGTCCCTGGACGGCAGGTGGTTCTCGATGCGCATAAGGCCATACCGTACCCTTGGCAACGTGATCGAGGGGGCGGTGCTGACCTTCGTGGACATGACGGAAATGAAACAGATGGAAGACAAACTGAAAAAAGCCAACGCGCAACTTCGCCTGGCAACGCTCGTCCATGATGCGTCGGATGCCATGATCGTGCAGGCTCTGGATGGACGCATCCTGGCCTGGAATCCCGGCGCAGAGAGGACTTACGGGTGGAGCGAGGAAGAGGCTCTGAGGATGAACACGTCCGAGCGGTTTTCGCCGGAACAACGCGAAGATTTGATGGCCTGGATGAGAAAATTGTGTCATAAACGTTGTTCGAAGCCATATAAAAGTCGCCTTCTGGCCAAATCCGGAACGGTCGAGGTAGCCATCCTCTCGGCGACGCCCCTAGTGGATGCGAAAGGGAAATGGTATGCGATAGCGACCATCGAGCGAGAGGCTGGGGAATGTGATCCGGAGGAGAAACGCCATGACGAGCGAAAAAAAGGGCAGTCCTGATGGGTACAAACCCTCGTCAGATGAGTGCTTGTACCTTACGAATGCCTTCCGGGCGCAAGCCGAGGCGGTTGTCGAGGGAAGGACGGCCAAATCGCTGGCAAATCCTGGGGGCATGACGCCCACGGAAATGTCCGGCCTTTTGCACAATCTCCAAGTGCACCAGGTTGAACTGGAAATGCAGCATCAGGAATTGCTCCAGGCAAGAGAACAACTGTCCGCAGCCCACGAACGATATTTCGACCTCTACGACCGGGCCCCGGTGGGTTATTGCACTGTCAGTCAAAAAGGGCTCATTCTCCAATCCAACCAGACTGCCGCCGCGCTTTTCGGAGTCGTCAACGTCACGCTCCTGAATGCCCGATTCAGCAAATTCATCCATGAGGAAGACCAGAACCGCTATTACCTGAACCTCGGAAAACTCTTTGCGTCCGGGAATCCGCAGGAATGGGAACAGCGGATGCTGAAAAATGACGGAACGGTGTTCTGGGCGCATCTGAGGGCGACCCTCTCGCGTGGCGATGTGGCCGAGCCTGTTTGCCGGATTGTCGTGACCGACGTCTCCGAGAGGAAGCAGGCCGAGGCGGCCTTGCTAGCCGCGAAGAGCGGCGCCGAGGACGCCAACAGAGCCAAGTCCGAATTTCTGGCCAACATGAGCCATGAGATACGTACGCCCCTAAACGGCCTTTTAGGGATGTTGCATCTGATGCAGACAACGTCGCTCGATGAGGAGCAGGACAAGTTCATCGATATGGCCGTCCGTTCAGGCAACAGATTGGCGCGACTTCTGAGCGACATTCTGGATCTTGCGCGAATCGAGGCGGGCCGCATGCCCTTGAACAAGCAGGTGTTTTCGCTGTCCGAAACATTCGGGGCCTTGCAGGAAAGTTTTGAGCCAATCAGCTTGAGCAAGAACTTGCCGATACACATCGAAGTCGGAAAAAATGTTCCCGTCCGGGTAATCGGTGATGAGGTACGCATCCGTCAGATTCTGTTTAATCTTGTCGGCAACGCCGTCAAGTTCACCTCGCGAGGGGAAGTCCGAGTCGAGGTTTGGGTCTTACCTCCGATCTTGGCTGACAAGGTCTGCCTGCTTTTTATTGTCAGCGATACAGGCGTTGGCATTGCTGATGCCAAGATTAATGTCGTGTGTGAGCCATTCACGCAAGTCGGCGATACCTTAGTCCGCCAGTTTCAAGGCGCGGGTCTGGGGCTGGCCATCACAAAAAAACTTGTTGCGTCCATGGGAGGAACCCTGACTTTTGACAGCATGGAAGGACAAGGGACGAGCGTGTACCTGACGCTTGCTCTCGGATTGCCGGAACAAACTACAGAGGTGGCCGAAACAGGCGAAATTCATGGTTGCGCCGTGGTCAAGCCCTTACGCATTCTCCTTGTCGAGGATGACGAGGTAAATCAGCTCGGCACGAAGCTGTTGCTCAAGAAGATGAGGCACTCCGTCATTACTGCCGATGACGGAAGACAGGCGCTTGAAGCCATGCGCAACAATGTTTTCGACGGTGTTCTCATGGATGTGCAGATGCCGATCATGGATGGACTTGAGGCTACTCGGCGCATCCGGACGGATACTTCGGGAAAATTTGACCCGAATATCCCGATTGTCGCCATGACTGGTTATGCTCTCGTCGGTGACAGGGAAAGATTTCTTGTGGCCGGTATGACCGAACACCTTGCAAAGCCTGTTGCGATGACGGCATTGAACGATGCCTTGAAGCTAATTGAGCAGTATCGACAGCATTAGACTGGCAGTTTCGGGTGGAGATCTGCTAACCGCACGTCCCGTCAACACTTTGCGGGCATGAACAGCACGCCCTTTCATATCATGGTTTGAAATTATTGGAAAATGGGCTCGATTGAGCGCTTACTTTTTGCTTGATTCTGCGGGGTCAAGAATGTAGGTCATAAATTACGAAATGATTTTGTACTTAAATAGCTAAATTTGATTGATTTTGAAGAATTAGCTGCGATGCCTTTGCTAGTCCCCCCTTCGACAGAAGTGGCCCCAGAAATTTGCACAAGCCTTTAGGTGGGAACTCTGCTAGCCCCGACCCCTTCAAACGCAAATGATTAGGGAGCAGAGAATGACGAAG
>PHBE01000014.1 GCA_002841885.1 Deltaproteobacteria bacterium HGW-Deltaproteobacteria-18 | reverse complement strand
TGTGGGCCACGGTCACGCTGTGCCCGGACTTTTCCAACAGTCTGCTGATACTGAAAACCGTTGTTTCGTCGTCTTCGGCCAAAAGAATCCGGCGAGACAGCAGTGGCGCGGTGTGGTTCTCCACCGCAACCTCGTCGTCACAAAACTGCGCCCCATTGCCGAGAGTCACGCAAAAAACAAAGGTAGTCCCGACTCCTTCCTCGCTTTCCACGGCGATGTCCCCGCCCATGAGGCTCACCAGATGCTTGCAGATGGTCAGGCCCAATCCGGCACCCTGATGGTTCCTAGTATATCCCTGGCTTGCCTGGGTGAAGGGTTGGAAAAGATTCTCAAGATCTTCATCCGCAATGCCGCACCCCGTATCTTCAATCGCGAAGAGAACCCGCAATGTATCGTTGCTGCGTGACGGAAGCGCGTAGGCTTCGATGTGCACGTCCCCACTTTTGGTGAATTTGAAGGCGTTGCCGACCAGGTTGGTGAGCACCTGCTGTAGCCTGATGGGATCTCCGACAACCCACATTGGGAGGCCTGGGTCTAGATGACGCGTCAATGCTACGCCGGTCTGGACGGCAACAGGCTCGAAAAGATCAATGGCCTGAGTCATTGCGCTGTGAAGGTTGAAACGGTTGGAACGGATGGGCATCATGCTCGCCTCCACCCGGGAGAGGTCCAAAATGTCCGAGAGCAAGCAGGTCAGTCGATTGGTGGACTGGATTCCCAAGTCGCAGAACTGAATTTGCTCCTTGTCTAGAATGGATGTTTTAAGCAGTTGGAGCATGCCCAGAATGCCGTTTAAAGGTGTGCGGATCTCATGGCTCATGTTGGCCAGAAATTCGGATTTGGCATGGTTGGACGCATCGGCTTGTTTTTTTGCATGGATCAGTTCCTCTTCGACTTTCTTCTGGTGCGTGATGTCGATGTGGCAACCCACCATGCGCAACGGACGCCATTGTTCATCCCATTCGATCACCCGGCCGGAGCAGATGACCCAGACCGTGCCCCCTTTTCTGTGCCGGTATCTGACCTGATTGAAAAAAGGGATTTCGCCACGGCTTGCGACATGCTGTCCAAAAACATCTAGGACCTTGGGCAAATCATCGGAGAAGATCAGGCGTTGCCAGGATTCGGGCGAATTGGGCAATTCGTGATCCTCGTATCCGAACATGCGCTTGAAGGTCGGGCTCAGATATTCCTGGTTCGACTGCAGATCCCAGTCCCAATAGCCAGCCAGGGTGTCTTCCAGAATGAGCTTCAAAATCATCCGCTCCTGTGACAAAGCCTCCTCGATTCGCATTCTCTCGGCCATCTGCTCCTCTATGTTCATCCGCATGGCGTTGATGCCCTCGGCGAGAATATCGATCTCGTCCCGGTGGGACTGCTGCGTGGAGAGGCGCAGAGGGGTCCTCAGCGCCGAGAGGCTGAGGGCGCTGACGAAAGATGAGATCTCAAGCAGACGATTGGCCACGGTGGATCGAAATGTTCTGCTCACCAGGAAGGAGATAAGGGCGGCGCACGAGAGCTGGGTGAAAAGGATGAACAAAAATATATGACTCAGCTGGGATCGCATTTCCTTGAATCCGCCGGTAACGTGCACGGTGCCCAGCATGACGTCCTGGCCGTTGTGGGCCTGCACCAAGGGAAACGATTTTGACATCAGGCTCTCTTCGGGCGGGGCTCCGAGCGTGATGGTGTCCATGCCGTCGAGGACAATCTTCACATGGACGATATGCCTGCGTCCGACGATTCCTTCGGCTTGCGCCTTGAGCAACTCCGTGTTGGCGGTCCAGGCGCTCTGCGTCAGGCCTCGCTTGATGTCCTGTTCGATGCTTGCAAACTCGTCGTCAATCTGTTGCTGAACCAGCCTGTATTCAAAGCCGAGGATGACCAGACAGACGATCAGCGACACGAAGAAACTTGCCGCGACGACGCGCATAATAAACGCGAGTTTCAACGAGGAGAAAGGGCTTGCCGATTCTTGTCCGCTCATTTTTCAGGGACGCCCGTCAGCTTGACCAAAAATGCGCTCGTACGTTCCGTCGGCCTTGATGCTCCGCAACGCCTGTTCTAAATGAGGGACAAGCGTCTGATACTCGCGATTCAGATAGAGATACATGTCGTGTACGGCCAATGGCGGTTCCACGACGAGCACATCGGTCAAGCCGAATTCACTCAGGTAATGGCCGCCTCCCCATCGATCGAAGATGATCACGTCTACGCGATCATTCCTGAGCAGGGCAAAAAGCTGCGCAGGATTGTCGACCTTGGTGATCGTCCGGGCGACCACGTTCTCTTCCAGAATTTTCCAGCCGGTGATGAACCCGACATCCAGGCCGCGCAGATCGTCCCAGCTTCGGACTGAAAGATCTTGCCTGCGTGTGAACGCCATGAATTCATAGACCATGTTCTTTTCCTGAACCTGGACAAGCTCGGGGTACTTCACCGAAAGGCCGGCCACTCTGTTGATGTCGCCGTCCGTGTCCCCAGACGCGGCGCTGATCAGTCCTCTTTCGCTGGGCAAGGTGACCAAGGTGACGGGCACTCCTGCCCGTGCGAAAGTCTCCTTCGCCAAACGGTCGAGCATGCCTGTTCCCTCGGGGACGCTCAAAGGCGGAGCCAGCGTGGTGCTGATCCTGAGCGCGTCACCTGCAAGACAAGGCGAAGAGACTAGGAGCATCAATAACGTCAGAAAATAACTCATGAAACGACTCCCTTCAGCAAATCTTCCTCGCAGGGCACCGAACCGACAGCGCCCTGATTGGTGACTGGAACTGGATTACATCTTGACCAAAAAAATATGATATTTTCTCGGTAAAAGCTAGTGAGGGATGCTTGGGAGAAGGGATTTTTCCACGTGTTGCAGCATGAGTGCCTTCATGTTTTAGGTGGGTTTGACCTGCCGGGAAACTTCGGACCACTCAATTTTTGAGGGATTACCGGGTTTGTATGCTTTCGGACTGGCCGGGCTCCTGCCAGGGAAGCTCCTGCGGAGTACGCTGGCGTTGGGCCTCGTCACGTTGCCGTTCCCGTCGTTGCGGCGTCGCCTGACCTTCTTCCTTTTGTCGAGATTCGACCAGTGGGCTCCGGGACGCGGATTCATCACGCCGCTGTGGTCGTTCCGGGATGGTTTCCCGCTGCCGTTGCCCGAATTGGGAGGACCGTACCCGGTCTTGCTCGCGTCCCTGCCGGCTCACGTCACCGGACTTTTGCCGTCCCTGATCGGAGAGCGGACGGTCTTGATGGTACTCCCGGCGTTCGCGGTTCTTTCGGTCGCTCCGGGCCTTGGCTGCCTCCTCGTTTGCTTGCCGGCGATCAAGGTACGGTTGCGTGTGCCGAGGGGCCTGGGGGCCGCGGTCTTGATTTTGGCCACGAATTTTCGAATCACGGTCGTCCGTCGGCCGGTTCGCAAAGAGCGGCTGTGCGGATCGGGAGGGCCCACGCTCCCGGGAGAACTCCTGCCTGTGGTCAGGCGTCTGCACCGTTTTACGCCGACGGTCTTCAAAACGGGAAGACGGGTGCTGCTCCGGTTGTCGGAGTCGGGAGCCATCCCGGACCGATTCGCCCAGACCGGACTGCCGATACGGCGCCGGGTGGAAACCGCGAACGCCCCAGTTCTTTTCCTTTTCCCAGTAGCGGTTGTTCTGCCACCGTTTCCAGTCACGCTGGACGCTGGGGGCGGGGATGCGTTCGCAGTCCCACGGGTGTCCGTTCCAGCGCCGTTGCCTGTAGAATTTCCTCCAATCCGGATGTATTTCACGATAGAATCCGGGGGCGCCTGTGTAGGCGCTCCAGCCGCGATCGTAGTACCGGGACGTGTACCACCGCCCATCCCACAGCCTCCACCACCAGCCGACGTTGAAGAAGATATCGTCCGCAACCTCGGTCATGACATAGACGTATGTCCCCGGGATGACGACGAGAGACGGATGGCCGTAAAAGCCGGCATGCGGAGGCTGAACAGGGCTGACGCTCAGCGCGCAACCAGAAAGCGCGAGCGCGGAAAGGAGGATGAATGTTGCCAGTGATTTTTTCATGGTGTGCCTTGTTTATGGGTTGCCCTGGCGAGATGGTTCGCCGGACTTCCGCAGACCCTATCTCCAGGCCGGGCCCGTTTCCTCCAGATAAAGCAAAAAGCGAACCTGATCTTGATCGGCCCATTTTCTCGGTGCATGGCCTCGCAATGGTCGTGGGTAGGACGACGTGGTTCCGTGCAGGCAGAGGGGTGGTTCGAGAAAGATTTTCCATCCCGGCCGAGGGATGCGCAAACTCTGCACGGTGATGTGCATGGTTTCGAGGTATTCCGGTTCCGCGGATTTTACGTTCGTCACGGAAACACCGGCTCGTGAGTCGGGCCTTGCACCCTGACGCGGCCATGTGCTCGAATCCGAAAAGCAAGGGGGCCCGCGTCATAAGACGCGGGCCCCCTTGTGTGCTTGGCAAAGCCGGTCCGGGACCGGCGCTTCAGGTTACTTCGCCGTCGCAGTCTAAGGCTGTTGGTTCGTGTTGGGGTTTACGCGGATCTCCACGCGGCGGTTGAGCTGGCGTCCTCCGGGATTGTCGTTGGAGGCCACGGGGCGGGTCTCGCCGAAGCCGACGGCGCTGATCCGGGACGGATTGACTCCGCGTTCCGTGAGCAGGCGCTGCACGCTCCAGGCCCGTCGCTCGGAGAGTTGCTGGTTGTAGGCGTCGGAACCGGTGCTATCCGTATGTCCTTCGACCACGATGGTCGTCTGCGGGTATCTGACGAGAACCTGCGCGATGCGTTCGATTTCGTTGTAGAGACCGGGCAGGACCACGTCGGAGTCCACGCCAAAGGTCACGTCTCCCTTGAGGGTCAGGGCCAAAAGGTCGCCTTCGCGCCGGATCGCCACTTCTTCGGACTGGGACAGGGCCTGGCGCATTTCCGCTTCCTGGTTGTCCATCATGCGCCCGGCTCCGGCTCCGGCCAGACCGCCGATGGCTGCTCCGGCAGCGGCGCCGATGGCGGCGGCCTTGGCGTCACGCCCGATGATCCCGCCCAATACGGCGCCGGCTACAGCGCCGCCACCCGCACCGTATACGGCGCCCTTGGTGGTTTTGGACTGCTGATCCATGGTGGCGCAACCGGTCGCTGCAAATACGACAATCAATACGATCATAAAGATTTTTTTCATGGTGATGCCTTCCTTTGAGGCTGATGTTTTTGGCTCATTATCCCAACATAGGTCTGTTCTCATGCACCGTCAATATTTGCAGTGGTGCCGTCATCTTGGTGCATCTGAAACACATTGCATGCAGCGGGCCATGTCATGCGGGCTGGGCTGAAAACAAAGGGTTTCGGCTGTAAAGAAGGATGTCTCTGCCCATGGATTGGGCGCTGTGATAGAAGGTGAAAAATTGGACGAGTTTCTGCAGATGGAAGCGTCTGGTCGCCCCACCCATGCGCAGTTCATGCAGCCTCGCCTCAGAAGCGTCCAGAGCCTTTGTCAGCAAGTCCGTTGAAGGCGTCCGGCCGGAAACGATTTCGCGCATGCCTTCCACGGTTACGGAGGCGAGTTCGCGCAGTTCCCGGTCCATGATGATTTCGTAGCCCTGTCCTTGCTCGCTGTTCAGGGCCTGAAGCATGGTCTGCAGGTGTGATTGGCATTTTTCGAGGGTGCGGACCTTGAGGCCCAAAAGGTCGGTGTCCTCGTGGTACATCCGGCGCTCATGGCGCAATACCTTCTGGAAGAGCTCGCGGTCATCCCTGATATCCTTCTGGAACTGGTCGAGAAGGTGCGGATCAAGCCCGGACTGCATGGCGAGAAAGGCGTCCATGATGGTTTCGTAATGCCTGGCGCAGTCTCCGAACCGTTCCATGAGCCTGGCTTTGAGGGCGGTACCGGCGCGCACCGGCCAGAGGAGGACGCTGACCAAGAAGGCCGCAGCCACGCCCAGGCCGATCTCCACGACTCGGAGCATCCCGAAGACGAGGCGGTTCTCCTGGTCGATACTGGCCAGGACAACGATGCAGACTGTGATGGCGGCCATTCGGTATCTGGCGTTGTAGCGGGTCATATAGGCGCAGAAGCCCACCGAAAGGAACAGGGCCACCACGGTCATGACGGGCGTGGCCGGGAAGAGCAGGATGGCGATCATGCCGATCAGCGCGCCCACGGCTGTCCCCGAGAAGCGATACAGGCACATCTGTACGGAGTCCGCAACATAGACCTGCATGACGATGACGGCGGACAAGGTTGCCCAGTAGCCGTATTTAAGATGGAAAAGATGGGCAATGCCATAGGCCAGCACTGCGGCGATGCCGGTTTTCAAGGCGTGGCGGAGCATGGACTGGTGGGAGTCCGGATCAACGAAAGGCATGTTCATTCCTTGTTTTGAAATCGTATTGCACGGGGTCTTCAGCCACCTTCCGGGCCGGGCGACGCGGAAGCCCCTCTGGTCCCATTATCCAAAAAACGCAAGCGCAGGGCGTGGTTGCGCAACGACAGGCTCGTTGTCTCCCGGTCGGCAAGCGTTGCGTCGTTTATTTTTGCGTGGTAATATTTTTGATAATATTGATCCTAATACGTGGTGTGTTTTTCCAATCCGTTAATCTGCAGCCCTTCATCGAGGTACTCCAATGCGCATGCTTGCTGAATTTTTTCCCGGGTTCACCGCCGCCATGGATAATATGGACGCGCTTTTGGCCAGCAAAAATGTTCTGGACGAGAAGACCTTTCAGTTCATCTGTCTGGCCCTGTCAATCAAGGGGCGCTCCAAGCCCTGTGTGCTCAAGCACTTCAAGGGTGCTCTGGACGCCGGCGCGACCATGGAAGAGCTGTCCTACATCCTGGCCCTGACCATGCGCGAGGCCGCGGGTGCCGACGACTGCTGGACCCACGACGTCCTGGGCGAGTGGAAGCAGATCGTGCTGGGCGGCGTCGACTGTTCCTGTAAAAAATAATCTGGACTCGGTCGATTCGAGCCGCCTTCGTTGGCGGCTCTTTATTTCGGGCGCATTGCCCGGCCTAGTCGTTACAGCCCGTCGGCTCCAAGGATCATGAGCGTCATGGCGTCCCGGCGGCCTGCGAAATAGGTGTCGATGGCCCGGCCAAACAGGTCATTGTCCTCGGCCGCGTGCTCGAACAGGGTCATGGACGAGCAGAATTTGAGGTCGTCCGGGTCTCCGAGGATCTCATGGGCCGTGAGGCCCTGCAGCGCAAGCATGGCCCGGGTGCATTCCCGGAGCCTGGCCCCGAGCACCGGATGCGCGAGGTAGGCCCTGGCCTCGGCCAGGCTCTTGATCGCATAGTGCCGGGCCGCGGGGCTGCGGCCCAGTCCGTCGATCTGCGGGAACACGTACCATATCCAATGGGATGTCTTGCGGCCGGCGCGCAGTTCGGCCAGGGCCCGGTCATACGTGTTTTCCTGAGCCTGCAGAAAACGCTTCAGGTCAAAGGAGTCGTGGGCGTGCATGCTGTCCTCCCGGCCCGGGCCGCTGCCCATGGCCTATGGTTCTAGGTGTCCATTACGCTCATCCGCTCCATATCGTCCACCCTGTCGGCGCGGCCGTCCAAAACACGTTTGCGCATCCCGGCGCCCTGCACTATGACTTGGCTTTCCGCTGCAACCCCCAACCCCGCGTGGTTTTCTTGAACGCTCTCACCGCAGAACACCTGGTCCAGGCCGACGCCTTCATTGCCGAACACCGCGATGCCCCGGGCGCCCTTATTACCGTCCTTCGTCTGTGCCAGGACATAGTGGGCTATTTTCCTCTGGAACTCATCGCACACATCGCTCGGGGCATGGGCATTCCCGTGTCCAGGGTGTACGGGGTGGTGTCCTTCTATTCACTCTTTTCCCTGGAGCCCAAAGGACGCCACCAGGTTCGCGTCTGCACGGGCACGGCCTGCTACGTGCGCGGCGTGCGCGAGGTCCTGGATCGCGTGGAGCGGCGTTTCGGCGTCAAGGCCGGCGGGACCTGCGAGAGCGGCCGATTCAGCCTGGAGCCGGTGCGCTGCCTGGGCGCGTGCGGCCTGGCGCCGGTCATGGTCGTGGACCGTGATACCCATGGCGGGGTCACGCCCGATTCGGCCTGCGAGATTCTGGAGGGGTACGAATGATGACGAACAGACTGGACCGCGCGGGCCTGGCTGCCATGCGCAACCGCGAAAGGGCGCTGCTGGACTCGGACGCGCCGCGCGTCTTCTGCTGCAGCGGGACGGGTTGCCATGCCACGGGTTCCGTGCCGCTCATCGAGGCGCTGCGCGTCGAGGCTGCACGGCAGGGCAGGGGTGTGCAGGTCGTGGAGACGGGTTGCAACGGCTTCTGCGCCCTGGGCCCGGTGGCCGTCGCGCAGCCCGGGAACATCCTGTACTGCAAGGTGCATCCGGATGATGCGGCCGACGTGGTCGCCTCGGCGGGCGGCGAACCGCTGGAGCGCCTGCTCTATCGCGATCCCGAAGGCAACGCGGTGGCGTGCATGGATCAGATTCCCTTCTTTGCCCTACAGCGGCCCTGGACCCTGTGCAACAAGGGCCGCATCGATCCCGGCAACATCGGCCATGCCATCGCCCACGACGGATATCAGGGGCTGGCCAAGGCGCTATTCGATCTTTCCCCGGCGGGCATCGTGTCCGAAATGAAGGCCTCCGGCCTGCGCGGAAGGGGCGGGGCGGGTTTTTCGACCGGCCTCAAATGGGAATTCGCGGCCGCTTCCCCCGGCGAGGTCAAATACGTGCTCTGCAATGCCGACGAGGGTGATCCCGGCGCGTTCATGGACCGCTCGATCCTTGAATCGGACCCGCACGCGGTGCTCGAAGGCATGCTCATCGCGGCCATCGCCATCGGCGCGCGCCAAGGCTGCATCTACTGCCGCTCCGAGTATCCCCTGGCCATCGAGCGGCTGACCGTCGCCATCGAACAGGCCCGGAGCCTTGGCCTGTTGGGTGAAAACATCCTGGGCGGCGACTTCTCTTTCGACCTTGGGATCTACCAGGGCGCCGGTGCCTTTGTCTGCGGCGAGGAGACCGCGCTCATGCGCTCCATCGAAGGAAAGCGCGGCATGCCGGTCCCCAGGCCGCCTTTCCCGGCCCAGAAGGGGCTGTGGGGCAAACCGACGATTCTCAACAACGTCGAGACCTTCGCCAATGTCGGCCGCATCATCCGGCTTGGCGGGGCGCATTACGCGAGCGTCGGCACCGAGGGCAGCAAGGGCACGAAGGTCTTTGCCCTGTCGGGCGACGTGAACAACATCGGGCTGGTCGAGGTGGACATGGGCACGCCGCTGTCCGTGCTGGTGAACGACATCGGCGGAGGGGTGCCGGGCAAGCGCAAATGCAAGGCCGTGCAGCTCGGCGGGCCGTCGGGCGGAAGCATCCCGGCGCATCTGCTGGACACGCCCGTGGACTACGAGGCCATTGCCAAGGTCGGTGCCATCATGGGCTCGGGCGGGGTCATCGTCATGAACGACCGCACCTGCATGGTCGACATGGCCCGCTTCTTCATGGATTTCATCCAGGACGAATCCTGCGGCAAATGCACGCCGTGCCGGGAGGGGACCAGACGGCAGCTCGAAATCCTGACCCGCATCTGCGAAGGCCGGGGCAAGCCCGGTGATCTGCGCACGCTGGAGGACCTGGCCGCGGTCATCACCGACGCCTCGCTGTGCGGTCTGGGCCAGACCGCGTCCAACCCGATCCTGTCGGCCCTGCGTCATTTCAGGGACGAATTCGAGGCCCACATCCAGGAGAAGCGTTGTCCCGCCAAGCGCTGCGTGGCCCTGCTCAGGTTCGAGGTCCGGGAGGACCTGTGCCGCAAGTGCGGGCTGTGTCAAAAGGCGTGTCCGGCCGAAGCAATAACCTGGGCCAAAAAGCAGACCGCCCGCATCGACCGCGAAAAATGCGTGCGATGCCTGGCGTGTTTCCAGGCCTGTCCCTTTGACTGCATCGAATGACGGGAGCGCCATGGAACTGACCATCAACGGCATCACCTGCACCTTCTCCCCCGGCCAGACCATTCTGGAGGCGGCCAAGGCGCACGGCATATTCATACCGACCCTGTGCCATCTGCCGAACTGCGTGCCCACGGGCGCCTGCCGCATCTGCGTGGTGGAGGTCCGGGGCGCGCGCACCCTGGTCGCATCCTGTGCGGCTCCGGCGGCTGCGGGGATGGTTGTCGACACCGACTCCGCACGTGTGCTCCGCGCCCGCAAGACCATTTTGCGTCTCATGCTCGATTCCGGAAATCATGACTGCCTGCTGTGCCCGGCGGCGGGAGATTGCGCCCTGCAGAGTCTTGCGTTCCGCTACGGGGTCGGCACCGGCGCCTTCGAGCGGCCCAGACCCCGCTATTCTCCCGAGACCGGCAATCCGTTCATCGTCCGCGATTTTTCCAAGTGCATCCTGTGCGGGCGCTGCGTGCAGGCCTGCAACGAGATCCAGGTCAATGAGGCCATCGATTTCGGCTACCGCGGCGCGGCCACCAAGATCGTGGCCGGATGCGACACCACACTGGCCGAGTCGGACTGCGTTTTTTGCGGCGAATGCCTTCAGGCCTGCCCGGTGGGGGCGCTGAGCATTCACGATGCGCGCGGCAAATCCCGCCTGTGCGAGACGAGGCCGGTACGCACCACCTGCCCGTATTGCGGCGTGGGCTGCCAGATGGATGTGCACGTGAAGGACGGGCGCATCCAGCATGTTCTTGGCGCCATGGACGGGCACAACGAGGGCAGCCTCTGCGTGAAGGGGCGTTTCGCCCTGGATTTCACCGCGCATCCCGACCGCCTCACGTCTCCGCTGATCCGCCGCGACGGCGAGCTTGTCCCGGCCGGCTGGGACGAGGCCCTTGAACTGGTGGCTTCCCGCCTTCTGGCTCTGCGCGAGAAGCATGGACCGCAAAGCCTGGGTTTTCTGGCCTCGGCCCGCTGCACCAACGAGGAAAACTACCTGTTTCAAAAAATGGCGCGCTGTATGGGCACCAACAACGTGGATCACTGCGCCCGGCTGTGCCATGCCTCCTCCCTTGAGGCGCTGGTGCAGGCCTTTGGCAGCGCCTCGCCGACCAATGTCATGGCCGATGTGATCAACGCCGATGTGATCCTGGTCACCGGCTCCAACACCACCGAAACGCACCCCGTGTTCTCGAATCGCATCAAGCGCGCCGCCCGCTCCGGGGCCACGCTTGTGGTCGTTGACCCGCGCGCGATCGGCCTGACCCGCCACGCCCACCTCTGGCTGCGCCCAAGGCCCGGCACCGACATCGCGTGGATCAACGGCCTCATGTACGTCATCCTGCGCGAAGGCCTGGAGAATCGGGACTTCATGGATCGCCGGACCGAAGGGTTCGAGGAGTTGCGCGAGGCTCTGGCCGTCTATACCCCCGCATATGTGCAGTACGAGACCGGAATTCCGGCCGCGGACCTTGAGCGGGCGGCACGCCTCTACGCCCGGGCGGGAGCCGCGACTATTCTGTACTGCATGGGCATCACCCAGCATACCTGTGGCACGGACACGGTGCTGGCCCTGGCCAATCTGGCCATGCTCTGCGGTCAGGTCGGCCGCCCGGGAGCGGGAATCAATCCGCTGCGGGGACAGAACAACGTGCAGGGCTCCTGCGACATGGGCGGATTGCCGGGCGTGCTGCCCGGATACGGACGGGTGGACGACGGTGCGGCTCTGGGGCGGATTGAAAGCCTGTGGAAGATGTCCCTCTCCAAGACTCCGGGCCTCACTGCGACCGAGATGTTTGCCTCGCCGGGGCTTCGGGCCATGTACATCATGGGTGAGAACCCCGCCGTGTCGGACGCGGATGCGCCGCATGCGCAGGCCAGGCTCAGGGCTCTTGATTTTCTGGTCGTGCAGGACATTTTTCTGACCGAGACCGCGCGGCTTGCCGATGTGGTCCTGCCTGCGGCGTCTGCGCTTGAAAAGGACGGCACCTTCACCAACACCGACCGCCGCGTGCAGCGTGTGCGGGCGACCGTGCCGTGTCCGGGAGAGGCGCTCCCGGACTGGCGCATCCTGAACCTTCTGGGCCCGCGCCTGGGCGTGCCCATGGGCTACGATCGTCCCGAAGAGATCATGCGCGAGATAGCCCTGGCCGCACCCATCTACGGCGGCATCGATTATCGTCGCATCAGGCGGGAGGGGCTCGTCTGGCCCTGCCCGGATCAGGCTCATCCCGGCACTCCCATCCTGCACCGCGAGACCTTTCCCCGGGGCAGGGGACGCTTCATCCCGACGCACCCGCAAGCCCCGGCGGAGATGCCGGACCTGGACTACCCCTTCGTGCTCAGCACCGGCAGGGTGCTCGAGCATTATCACACCGGCACCATGACCCGCAAAAGCGAGGGCCTGAACCGGATCATGCCCTCATGCCCGGTCGAGATTCACCCCGAGGATGCCGCGCGTCTCGGGATAGCGCCCGGCCAGCAGGTCCGGGTGGCGTCGAGGCGGGGCGAGATCACGGTTACGGCCACGGTCACGCGTCGCGTCACGCCGGGGCTGGTTTTCATTCCCTTTCATTTCGCCGAGGCGGCGGCCAACGCCCTGACCAACTCCGCCCACGACGCCACGGCCGGGATTCCGGAGTTCAAGGTGTGCGCGGTGCGTATCAGCGCATGCTGAAGGAGACGCGATCGGGCAGGGGCGAGCAGATTGCATGAAAGGTGTTGTGACGGCTTGTGCTGTTTGGGGTCAACCGGGAGTCAAGGCTGTTTTGATGATTAACAATTTGAAAATATTACTTATTTTTGTAGTTCTGACGATTTCGAATCTGGTCGGGTCAACGCCGCTCCCGGCCGAGGAGGCGGCGGAGGTTGTGCTGGTCAATGCGCCCTACCCACCCTACGTCATGCCGCAAGGCGACCCCCTCGGGCCGGGAATAGACATGGAGGTGGCCATGACGGCCCTTGAAAACATGGGCGTCAGGACTACCGTCCAGTTGGTCCCGTTCAAGAGGGCGCTGGCCCTGCTGGAGCAAGGCCGGGCGGACCTGACCACATCCCTGAGTTTTCGTGTGGAGCGGGACAGGTATCTGCTCTGGTCGCTGCCTTACCGGACCGACACGAGCTACATTTTCTTCACCAGGAAAGACGCATCCTTTGAGCCAAGGCGTGTCGAGGATCTGCGGGGCAGGAGCGTGGGAGTCGTGCGCGGTTTCGTCTTTCCGTCCGTGTTCGCCGATGATGCGGCCATCGTGAAGGTTGAAGCGCCGCATGTCGCAAGCCTGATGGGCATGCTGCTGGAGGGGCGGTTTGACGCGCTCATCGTCAACAGCATCGTCGGCAAGCACGAACTGATGGCCACAGGCAGGATGGCCGAAGTGAAACAGGCCCCGTTCAGTCTCAGAAGTCCGGACGACAAGGGCACGGTCATGGGCTTTTCCAAAGCTCGCGTTTCGCGGGAATTCGTGGAGCGCTTCGATGCGGAACTCAGGAAGATGCTGGACGATGGAACCGTCGACAGGATCGAAGACAAGTATTTGAACTAGGCGGCCGCGTTTGTCTCGAAGACCGGCTGTCCTGAATTCCTCCGTGCTGCGTCATGGACGGGGGAGAATCTTCGGGCCGCTTACGCTCCTGCCACGAGCCAGGCATGAAATTCCCTCTTCATCTTGAAACCCACGCCCACGGCGCCCTTGTGCAGATACAGGCAGTAGGCCCAGTCCGGGGCGTAGGCGCTGCTGGTCGAGGACCAGTAGGCTTCGCGGATGTCCGTGAAGGGATGGTTTTCGGGCAGGGCGGGGTTGTGGTGCTCGGCGTTGACCAGCGATTCCAGTTCGCGGATGGTCGGCAGACGCCATTTGCGGCCCTGTTCGCGCCCTCCAGTCGCGGCCGACAGCGCTTCCTCCCAGGTACAGATCCCCAGCGGATCCGTTGACCTGGCCCACAAAAGTCCTGTCAGCATATCCCGCACTCCGCCTTCTTCGACCACAAACCGGGGCTCCGGCCAGGGAGCGCCTGTGCGCAACTCCCCGTCCTGGCCTGCCGCCGCGCATTCGATAACACTCCCTGCGGAGTCCCAGCACCGCCGTTGCCCGGTGCGGGCAAGCACGTGGCTGTATCCCCGCACCGGCCAGACCATGGCGTCGCGGGTCTTGTCTCCGTAGAACATGCGGCCGCCTTCAAGATGTACGCGCCAGGCGCAGTCCGGGGCGATGGCGGCCGTGGTAGAGGTCCAGTACCAGGTCTGGCTGACCGTGAAGGGGTGCCCGGCAGGCAGGGCGGGGCGATGGTGGTTGTAGCTGACAAGGCTTGAAAGCTCGCGGCGGTTGGGCAGACGCCAGTCGGCATGGCCGAAGGCGTTCTCGCGGTTCATGTCGGCCACGGCGGCCAGGGCCTCGGTCCAGGACATGGGGAAGTCGCCCACGGAGGCCGTGCGCGGCCAGACGAGACCCGTTAGGAGGTCCTGCGCCAGTTCGTTTTCCAGCAGTCTGAACCTTGGGACCGGCCACGCGATTCCGGTGCGAAACTCTCCGTCCTGACCGCTGCCCGTGCAGTCCACGGGGATTCCCTTTGCGTTGAAGCACAGGGTCTGACTGGTGGCCAGGACGTGACGGGCGGGGGGTGATGCCATGCCTACTCCGCGCAGTCCACGCAAAGCGTGGCTTCGGGCATGATCAGGAGGCGGCCGGCGGCGATATCTTCGCCGCATTCGGCGCAGATCCCGAAATGTTCGTCGTCAACCCTGTCCAGGGCGCGTTCAAGTCGCATCAAGGTTCGTTTGGAATCCGTCAGGCGCTGGCCGCTGATGGCCTGGTTGGCCATGGAGTCCATGCGCGACAGCCGTCCGATGGGCTGATCCAGGGATACGGGCTTGGAGGTTTCTTCCAGCTGGGTGATGGTGATCCGGAGCTCCTGCATGCGCTTTTTGATGCGTGCCTTGATTTCCCGGCGCTGTTCAGGGGTCATTTTTGGTCCTTGAATAGGTTGTGCGGCCGCTCCGTTTTTCAGAGATCACTCGCGACGTGAACACGCATTATAAATGCCAAAGCAACGCAGGGTCAATGTGCACGGGAGAATACGGGCATGTAGCATACATGGCCTCCCGTCTTCTCGGAAATGACGTAGTGGCCGGGTCGGTCCATCTTTTTGATTGAATGAAGTCCAATCAGGAATGCGGTCGCTTCACTTTTTGACCTCGCAGCGCATGAAAGGGTCGCACGCCCCGGCGTGCGACCCTTTCATGCGCTGTTTTCAAGCCGCTTCCTATCCGGGCGTGCGGAAGTAGATCACGGACTGGGCGCTCATCTTTTTCACGATCTCCTTGCCTTCGGCCTCAAGTTCCATCTTCAGGATTTCCTTCTCTCCGAAGCGGATGGCGTCGGTTAGACAGACCTCGGCGCAGACCGGTTTTTCGCCCACGTGCACCCGCTCCCAGCACAGGTCGCATTTGTGGGCCTTGCTTGCGGCCGTGTCGAACTGGATGACTCCGTACGGGCAGGCTTCGATGCAGTCGCGGCTGCCCCGGCATTTTTCCGCAAGGATGCGCACGATGCCGGTCTGTTCATCCTTGACGATGGCTTCGGCCTTGCACGCCTTGATGCAGGCCGCGTTCCTGCAATGCTGGCAGGGCATGACCCAGGATCGGATGGCGATGTTCGGGTACGTTCCCTGGCGATCGCTCTCAACACGCAGATAATAGGGCATCATGCCGGGCATGGCCGAGGCGTGATTGACAAGCCCGTGGTAATTGCGACAGGCCGCCACACAGGTCTTGCAGCCGATGCAGCGGTTCAGGTCAATGGCGAGACTTAATTGTTTCATGGCTTGCCTCCTTCATCGTTCCACGGTGACGCGGGTGGACACGTGCGATTCTCCGCCGACCAGGTCCTGCCAGTCGAGCGTCATGCCCGAATCCGGGATGAGGACGTTGTCGCTGACTCCTTCGCCAAGCACCGCCACACGGCCGACGGTGGCGCCGAAGCCGTGGTGCAGGCCCAGGCAGTCGGGGCGGATGCGCTCGGTGCACTTGGCCCGGACTTTGATCCGGCCGGTGCGGGAGCGCACGGTGACTAACGCCCCGTCTTCGATGCCGAGCTTTTTGGCCGAGGCAGTATTGACGAGCAGCGGATTCTCCATGATTCCGCCGATGGGGTCGCGCAGTTGCGGGTTGTTGTGGGTCCACTGGCCCGATCCCTGGTGGAAGATGGTCCTGTAGGAGATGAGAAAGAACGGGAACTCTCCGGCATCGACCTCATATTCGGGGGCCAGGCCCACGCGCGGCAGGGCCTGGTTCACATCCTCCAGGTCCTCCCAGTAGAGGTGGACCTTTTTGCTGGGTGTGCCGAAGCCGGCCCGCTCATATTTCCTGAAGCCGATGGTTCCGGGCGACCAGAGCCCGCCCATGGCCTGCAGCTTCTCCACCGAAAGACCAAGGCCCGCCAGCTGGATGTCGTAGTATTCCAGATCATCCTTGAAGACGAAGTATTCGGGGCACAGACGCTTGCCGAGCTCGATGAAGACCTCGTTGGAATGCCTGCATTCACCAGGAGCTTCGACCACGGGCTGGCGCAGGGCCAAGCCATGACCGAAGTTGTACCACCAGGGCATGTAGAGCAGTTCCCATCGCTCGAGGTAGGTTTTGTCCGGTAGCACATAGTCAGCATATTTGGCTGTCTCGGAGAGCATTATCTCGTAGCTGATCAGCATTTCCAGCAGATACTGGCCCTTGTCGTCGGTCATGGTCACGGCCTTGCGCCACTCCTCCTGGCCCATCTCTGTCAGGGCCGGGTTGCACTCCGCCGTGACAAGCACCTTCAGGTCGCCGTTCTTGATGGCCTGGGCCTCGTACCAGGTAGGCTCCATGATGAAGGAGTAGTTGCCGAACTTGTCCTTGTCCGGCCCTGTGCGGTGCCAGCCCTTTTCCGCCAGGTTCGGGCCGGCCGGTGCGGGCAGGACCGGCGAGAGCGGCGTCAGGTCGGGCAAGGGCTGGCCGCCGGGGTTGTCGATGTTGCCGGTCACGGCCAGGAAGTTGGTCCAGGCGTGCCCGAAATCCAGGGCCTGTCCGAGCATGATGCCCTTGAAGCTGTCCACGCCCACGGAAGGGGCCGAGGCGCACATCTCGGCCAGCTTCACAATGTCCTGGGCCGGGACGTCGCAGATCTCGCTCATGGCCTCCGGGGTCTTGTCCGCGAGATAGTCCCTGAATTTGTCGAAGTCGCCTTCGCGGATCCAGTTCTCAACGAACCCCTTGTTGTGGAGCCCGTTCATGACGATGTGGTGGGTCATGCCCGTGAAAAGCGCGGTGTCCCCCGAGGGCTTGACGGGAATCCACCAGTCGGCCTTGGCAGCGTCGGCCGTGAAGATGGGGTCGAGGACCACGAGGATGGCGCCGCGATCCCTGGCGTTCAATATGTCGCGGGGCACGGCTGCATCATCGAGGCATCCCATGGCGTGACGTCCGGCGAGGATGATGACTCCGCCCTTGGGCACGGAAGCGAAATTCGGCGGTATGTGATGGTTGGGCACGCCGCCCATGGCTTTGATGCAGGCCACTATCTTGGCCGAGTCGCAGTGCGGCAGGGCGGTGTTGATGAAGCCGCCGTAGGCGTTCAGAAAGCGCCACTTTGGGTCGCTGATGGAATGGGGGAAGAAGCTGGCTGTGAGCTTGTGGGCTTCGCCACAGTCCCGCAGTGCGACGAGCTTGCCGGTGATGGCGTCCAGGGCTTCATTCCAGGTGCATGGTTCGAATTTGCCCTCGCCGCGTTTGCCGATCCGTTTCAGGGGTCGGGTCAGCCTATCCGGGCTGTACTCCAGGGACACACCGGCCATGCCCTTGACGCAGGCCTTGCCGCGGGCCTTCGGGTTGCCCCGGATTTCCTTGAGCACCCCGTCCTCCACCCTGGCCAGGATGGCGCACTCGGCCTTGCACTGGTAGCACACGGTGGGAATCCATTTACTGTTCATGTTTTTCCTCCTTCGTGTTTGGCCCGGAAATCGGATCGGGCCCGTCCGCTGTCGGCGCAGTGGCGAGCGTGCACTTGTTTTTCACCTCCGTGACCAGCACGCGCGCGCCGAAGAAATGGTGCAGGGAAAGAATGGCAAGTCCTGCCGTCATGATCCAGAGACCGGCATTGTAGGCGGCCGCACTCCATGGCTTGGCACACATGAAGAGCGTGGCCAGGATGCAGATCCCACCCCCTATGATGTCGGGTTTGGCCATGCCCAGATTGAACCAGCTGCGCCCGCAGCCTTCCTCGGGTGGCGGGCACTCGAACCAGAAGCGGTTCCAGATCACGCCGAAGATCACGGCCAGGACGGCGCCCCAGGCCATATGCAGAGGAAGGAGCAGAGCCGGGGCAGGCAGCGGCAGGATGGCCGGGATGGCCGCCGTGGCGGCCGCCGGGGGGTGGTCGGCGTCGAGGAGTTGCATGAGCGCGGCCGAGAGCAGCACTGCGAGGCACAGCTTCACGGGCACGGCCAGGGCGGTGTCCCCGAAGAGCAGGTCGCCTGCGGCCACGCCCAGGAGCCCCCCCACCGTGGCGATGAAGTGCCCGACGATGACCGACTTGGGCCGCGCGACGCGCAGGTACGTGCAGGTGGCGCCGATGAAGCAGGTGGCGGCCAGGGGAGGGTAGAGCACTCCCACGCCCGTGGCATGGCTGGTCAGGGCGATGGCTGCCAGGAAAAGGCCGGCGCCGATGGAGCCCCACAGGATGCGTGAAAGGGAGATGACTCCGGGCCGGTAGACGTCCTGTCTGAACTCCCGTCTGTTCGGCAGGACCAGCCGTATCTCGATCATGGTATCCCCTCTCGTTTGCGTTCGTGCGCCGGTATGGCGCAGATCTCATTGAAGGAGAGTGCCATGCAGGGGAGAAAAGGTTCGGTTGGTTTGCAACCGACCGGAATCATTAGTGGCTGGACAGGAGGAACGAGTTCATGTCGCAGGGGCGATCGAGCATGCCAGCGCGTACGGCCAGGTCCATGACGTGTTCGGCCCTGGCTCTGTCGGGAGAAAGATCCCGGAAGGTCACGAATCCGCTGTCCAGCACGAAGGCGGCCGCTTCCCTGTCCACGCCGGTGTAGAGTGACTGGATGGTTGCGCTCTCCCGGGGGCGTGCGTGTGCGTAGTCCGCGGCGGATTTGATGAGCTTCAGATAGTTGTTCAGCAGTTCGGGTTTGTTGTGCGCGAAATCCGTGCGCACGGCGAGGATGCAACAGACGTGGTCCGGCGCCAGTTCGCGGGAGCGGATCATGACGGTCCCTGCCCCGGCGTTTTCGGCCATGAGGCCCCAGGGTTCGGCACAGAAGAATCCGTCGAGGTTTCCCTGGACCAGGGGCCGGGTCATGAACGACGGGTTCAGGTAGACGGGCCGGAACGGTCCGGTCCCCTGTCCGAGGCCCAGGACCGACCGCAGCAACATGCCGTGGGTGGAAAGGGGATGGGGCAGCCCAATGGTCGTTCCGGCGAGGTCGCGGCTTTGGAAGCGGCCGCGGGGCATGGATGCATGCATGGTGATGGCGCTGCCTTCGTGATGCCCGTCCAGCGCCCACTTCAGGGCTTGTCCCCGGTTGTGCAGGACCATGGCCAGGGGCGCCATCATCATGGCCGCATCCAGGGATTCGTTGACCAGGGCGCGGGTCAGCTCGGACCAGGACAGGAATTTACGCAGGCTGACATGGAAGGACCTCTGATCGTGGTGCTGGTGAGCGATCATGGGCAGGAGGTGGTCCGAGATGGGCAGGTAGCCGACGCGGATGGTCTCGGCACGCTGACCGCCCAACGCACGCATCATCAGGTTGCGGGTCTCGTGCAGTCGGCGTTTGATGGTGCCTACGGGCACCCCCAGGGACAGGGCTATCTCCTCGTGGGAGCGGCCCAGCAGATAGCGCTGCACGGCGGCTTCCCGGTAGACTCCCGACAGAGCCTCCAGAAAGGTCTGGATCATGTCCCGTGTCTGGAAGCGGGCGTAGTGCTCGAAAGGGTCCAGATCATCAGAGGGCAGGTTTTCGATATTATCAAGATCGGACGTCAGGATGTCCGGGGTGCGCGTGCGCAGCATGCGACGGCAACTGTTGGTCACGACGCCGCGCAGCCAGCTCGGGAACGCGTCAGGGTTGCGCAGACCGGGAAGATGCAGCCATGCGGCCAGCAGCGCTTCCTGCAATGCATCCTCGGCCAGGGTGGGATCACGCAGTTTTTGCAGGGCCACGGCCCGGGCCATGGACGAGAACCGGCGCACAAGTTCGGAGAAGGCTTTGGCATCGCCTCCTGTCGCTTGGCGTACAAGGGTCTGATAGGTGTCCATTTCAGTGCGATCCCCGGGCCGGTTATGGGAACTGATTCAGATCATACGACGAATCTTCGCTGGACGTAAAGTCGGTTGGGAAAACGAGACGGACGGCAACGCACAGGATACCTGGCGAGCCGAAGGCTGCTATTCGAATTTGGATTCGAGGATACAAAGCACCCGATTGTGGGCGGGGCTGGTCCTGCAGGATTCCCGTGGTGACTGTTCAGGTAGGGTTTGGGCTTGGCAAAAAAAAGACATCAGCCGAAATTCGGCTTTTTTACATACCCTCTTGTCCGGGCAAATACGACTCAGATTCAAGCCGCCCGGAAAGACCTTTTCCTGGCGGAGGCTTGCGCCATCTCAAGGCCGACACCGTATCTGCTCGAATACAGACCGTCCTGAGGGGCGCACCAGCGAACCATGCCTACGCAGTAGGTTTCGCCCAGCCTCTGCGCGTTTTCGGCTCCGGGCCGGAAAAGGATTTTTACGGGTTCTCCTGCGGTCAGGGGGTGATCCATCTCGATCATCAGCCCCCGGTCGCTGTAGTTGACGACGCGGGACGGGAACGGGCCTCTGGCGGATGCGTACAATTCCACGTTGCACTGCTCAAGGCTGGCCTTTCTCGGAGATTTTCTTTTGTTGATCATGACATATCCTCCCTCAATGATCGGGAAACAGTGTCATCCCTGTAAGTCTGCCCTCGTGTTTTGTCCAGTGATGTATGACAAAAACATCATTGCCCACCAATGATCTTCTGCATCAGTTTGACCACGGCCAGTTCCTTGGCCTTGGCCTCCACGTCCACGGTCATGGCGCGGCCATGCCAGCACTGCGGGACATCGGCGATGTTGATGTAGTCGGCATGGGGCTTGGGATTGCCCTGCCAGCCCTCGCGCGGGGAGGATATGTGGCAGTAGGGTTCGCGGCCGCGCCATGTCGTTGCCGCCAGATCCGTGGCCTCGCATTCGCCAAGGCCGTCGGGGTTGCAGCGGTGGTGGTGCACGTCATAGACCAGCGGCAGGCCCAGGTGCGTGCACATGGGCAACAGGTCGGACACGGTGTAGCTCACATCGTCGTTTTCCACGCTGAGACGCGTGGCCACATTTTCGGGCAGGCGCCTGAACACCTCGGCGAAGCGGGCCAGGGCGGCGTCTTTGTCGCCGTAGGTGCCGCCGCCGTGGACGTTGATGACATCCGCGCCGACCAGTTCGGCCAGAAAGGCGTGGTATTCCAGTTCGCGCACGGAGTTTTCGACCACGTGGGCATGGGGGGAGGACAGGACCACGAACTGGTCCGGATGGAAGCTCAGGCGGATGTCGTGCTCCCGGGCGAACTTTTTGGCGGCGGACAGACGCGTGGAGACTGTATCGGCCTGAGGCAGGTCTTCAAGCTGGTAGCCGACCTCGGGGTGGGTCATGCGCGGGAAAAGGGGCGACATGATGCGAAATGCCCCGATGCCGAGCCGCTGCGCCGCCTGCACGGCCAGGAGCAGGTTGTCCGCGTTGTGCAGGCAGATGTCCGAGACCTTGGCCAGGGCCTTCTTGCGTTCCATGGCGGACAGCACCTTGGCCGTGGTGGTGCGGAAGGAAATCTTTTCGGCCACAAAGAGGCAGCACAGTCCAAAACGCATGAGGTTCCTTGGTGAAACAGGTTGAAGTTCGGAAAATTCCATAACAACCAGTCAGTCTAAAACCGTTCACAAATCAATTCTGGCAAGGCGCGCTTGTGCCCAGCATGGGTAAGCTGATTTTGCCGGGTGAAGTGCAGCCGTCCACATGAGCCCGGCAAAATCGGTGAGCAACGCAGTCCAGAATTGATTTGTGGACGGTTTCAGCGGGCTACGGGGAGTTCGGCCCAGGACGTGGTATAGCTCGGTGATCGCCGTTCCTGGCGCATGTGCCATTCCTTTTTCCCCTGGCCCGAGGCGGCCAGGGTCAGGGTGCCCCGGCCGTGGACGGTGTTGATCCGGTCCATGGCCAGCATGAGCGCGTCGCGGCGGGTTTTTTCCTCCCCATGGGGCTCCAGGAAGGAGAGCTGGCGGCCCGAGGCCGGGGAGAGGTCCAGGAGAATCACGCCCGCCTTTTGGTATCTGTATCCCGGCTTGTGGATCTCGCGCAGGATTTCAAGGGCCGGGCCATGCAGGTCAAGGGTGTTGGCCGTGGGGGCGGGCAGGGCGCGGCAGCGACTCCCGGTGTACTGGGGGCCCGGCTGAAAGCGGTTCGTTTCCACAAAGACCTGCACGGCCGCGGCCACCAGACCCTTGCGGCGCAATTTTTCCCCGGCCCGCTGCACGTAGGCCGAGACCGCCTCCTCCAGGCTGTCCAGGCTCTCGATGCGTGTGCCAAAAGAGCGCGAGCAGACCAGCGATCTGGCCGGGGGAGGGGTCTCCTCCAGGGCGATGCACGGGGTCTGGCGCAGCTCCAGCACGGTGCGCAGGCCGGTCACGGTCAGGTGGCGGCGGATCCAGTCGTCGTCCTGACCTTTAAGGTCCAGAGCGGTGCGCACCCCGCAGGCACTGAGGCGCTGCGCGTTTTTGCGGCCGATGCCCCATACGTCCCCTGTTTCGAGACCCTGCAGAACCTCGTTTATGTCTTCATCGTCCTCCAGCAGGCGTACCCCGTCCCTGCTTTCCTTCTTGGCCAGCCGGTTGGCGATCTTGGCCAGGGTCTTGGTTCGGGCGATGCCTACACAGACCGGGATACCGGTCCACTGCCGCACCGTGTGGCGGATTTCGCGGGCGGTCTGCAGCAGGGAGGAGGCGCTCAAACCCCGCAGCAGCAGAAAGCATTCGTCGATGGAATAGACTTCCGTCTCGTCCGCGAACCGCGTCAGCGTCTGCATGACCCGTGCGGACATGTCCCCGTAGAGGGCGTAGTTGGAAGAGAAGACGTGCACGCCGTTGCGGGTGAAGAATGCCTCCCGCTTGTAGGCCGGTTCGCCCATGACGATGCCTAGGGCCTTGGCCTCGCCGGAGCGGGCGATGACGCAGCCGTCGTTGTTGGACAGCACGACCACGGGCCTGCCCTCCAGTCGGGGGTCGAAGACCCGCTCGCAGGAGGCGTAGAAATTGTTGCAGTCGACCATGAGGTAGAAGTCGCGCATCTAGAGCTTCCGTACCACGCCCGAGACCACGCCCCAGACGTGCAGATCCTGTTCGTCGTTCACGATGATGGGTTTGTAGCGTGGGTTTTCCGGGGCCAGCATGGTCTGCCCCCCCTTCATGACCAGGCGCTTGACCGTCAGTTCGCCGTCCAGCACCGCGACCACGATCCTGCTGTGGGCGGGTTCTTCGGAGCGGTCCACGACCAGGACGTCGCCGTCGCTTATGCCTGCGCCGGTCATGGAGTCCCCGCTGACGCGGACCATGAATGTGGCGGCGGGGTTGCGGATCAGATAAGTGTTCAGGTCCAGGGCGGTTTCGATGTAGTCGTCGGCCGGCGAGGGGAAGCCGGCCGAGATGCGATCCAGATAGAGGGGCGTGCCGGGGCTTGGTTCCGTGACGGCGCGGCCCAGGATTTCGACGCGCTCGCGGCGCGGGGAAGTCAGATGAAGAAGGTTTGACATGCATGAACCATTGCCTCCCGCCTTGGCTTCCGTCAACGCTGGCGTTAGTACTGTCACTGACGGAAACGAACACGATTGGGGACACGTAGCCGATCCTGAGTTGACAGCTTGAAAAATTCAAAATTCGCAGGCCGCTGAAAAAATGGTGAGATGCAAGGAAGCGAAACAATCCAGGACGCGCGGTGTATATGGCATACATAAGCGGTCTGGATTGTTTCGCTGACGCAGCAGATTGCCGTTTTTTCAGCGGCCTGCCAGGGAGAATACATGACCATCACCGCCTGCACCCTCGATTGCCCCGATGCCTGTTCCCTTGTGGCCGAAAATGGGCGGGACGGCCTGCGCCTGCGCGGCAATCCCGACCATCCGTTCACGCGTGGCTTTGTCTGTCCCAAACTCGACGTGCACCGCAGGCGCCTGGCCAGTCCGCATCGCCTGCGCTCGCCCCGGCTCAAAGTCGACGGGCGCTGGCAGGACATAGGCTGGGACGAGGCCCTTGGACTGTGCGCTGAAAAGATCGGCCAGTACCGGGACGAGCCCCGCTCCATCCTGCATGTGCGCGGTTCGGGCAACCGGGGCGTGGTCAAGGCGCTCTCGAACCTCTTTTTTCGCAGACTGGGGGCTTCCGGCCTGCACGGGTCACTGTGCGACGAGGCCGGGATAGAGGCGTGCATGAAAGACTTCGGCAGCCTGCGCACCAACGACATTTCGGACATCCTGAACACCTCGGCGCTCATCAACTGGGGCCGCGACCTGGCGCGGGGCTCCGTGCACCTTGCGGCCATGGCCCGTGCCCTGCGCAAGAAAGGCGTACCGGTGGTGACCATCGCGCCCGGAGAGGACACGGCCCAGGGTTTCACGGATCATTTCGTGCGCGTAAAACCCGGAACGGACCGCTTCCTGGCCGCGGCCGTGCTGCGCGAGGTGCTGCGCCGCAAGGGCATCGCGCCCGAGGTGGCGGCCGGTTGCCACGAGCCGGAGAGTTTTGAGGACCTGCTGGCCGAGTCCGGGCCGAGGCTCCTGGAATGGTGCGGGGCGAGGCCCGAGGACGTGGCGCTGCTGGCGGACCATTACGCCGGGCCTTTGCCCGTGGCGACGCTCCTGGGCTGGGGCCTGCAGCGCTACCGATTCGGCGGCCAGAACGTGCGTTTCATCAACGCCCTGGCCATGCTCTCGGGGCAGGTGGGCAGAAGCGGCGGCGGGGCCTATTTCGGCCTGAGCTCCATGGCCAATCTCGTCCTGCCCTGGAAGGCGCAGACGGCGTATGGCCGGACCCTGCTCATGCCCGATCTGGCCCGGGAGCTTCGCCGCGCCGATCCCCCCGTGCGCATGGCCTGGGTGGAGTGCATCAATCCGGCCAATCAGTTTCCGGAGGCTGCGGCTGTAGCCGAGGCCCTGGCCGGTCTCGATTTTGTCGTGGTGGCCGATGCCTTCATGACCGACACGGCCGAGGTCGCGGACCTGATCCTGCCGGTGGCGCTCATGCTCGAGCAGGAGGATGTCGTGGGTTCCTTCCTGCATGAATACGTGCAGTGGAGCGCCAAGGCCGTGGAGCCGCCGCAGGGGGTGCGCACGGATTATCAGATTTTGTCCGAGCTTGGCGGACGGCTTTCGCCTCCCGTGGTCCTGCCGGAGCCGGAGGCGGCCTTGCGCCAGGCGCTGGATTCCCCGAGCCTGGGCGCCAGCCTGGAAGAGCTGCGCCGCACGGGATACGTGCGCTCCAACCACCCTGCCGTGGCCTTCGAAAACCTGCGCTTCGGGCACGGGGACGGCCTCTACCGCCTGCCTCCCCGCCTGGACCCGCCGGTGGAGGACTCGCAGGACTATCCCCTGCAGCTTTTGACGCTCATCAACCGCCGCTTCGTCCATTCCCAGATCCTGCCCGAAGAACAGGGCGGATCGCCGGTCGTGACCGTGCATCCGCGTACCCTTGAGGCCCTTGGCATCACGCCCGGCGCGGGCTGGCTGGTCACGGAACTGGGGCGGATTGAAGTGCTGCTCGCGGCGGACGAGTCCATGCATCCGGACTGCGTGGTCTACCGGCGTGGGCCGTGGGGCAAATCGGGCGGCGGGGTGAACCGCATCATCGGGTTCGTGGAGACGGACATGGGCGGGACGGGCGCGTACTATGAGCAGCGCTGCCGCCTGGAGCAGCGGGATCAGTAGCGGCCGTTCTTGACCGTGGTCACGTAGAGTTCGTAGTCGGGGTCGTTTTCGACGTTGACGCCGGGGTAGCTCGGTTCGCTCCACTCGAAGCGGTCACCGCGCCAGGCCACGATCGTGCGCCGGGCCTTGAAGGCTGCGTCCACATAGACCACCTCCACGGTGTTGCGCGTGTCGTAGGCGGACGCGTCGCAGACGATGCCGACCTTGGTGAAAGGCTGGCCGTGGATGGTGACTGGGTATCCGGTTCTGATCTTGGGTCGCATGGGCAGCTTACCCTGGCTGAAGGTTTTGACGGGAGGCCTTTTGGGCTGGTGTTTTTCGCGCCCTATCGCGCTTTTGACGTTCTGCAAAGAGAAAATGTCCGTCATGGCTCGCGGGTGTGATCCACGGCACCCGCTTTGATGGCTACCAGAATCAAAGGCGTCTGACTGACTGTTAAAAAATAGAGATTCACAGGCCGTTCATAAATGGCGATCTGCTATTCCCGCTCTCGCGCTGCTGCCCCGGGAGTCACCGGCAGTTCGATGGTGAAGCGGGATCCACCCTCGTCGTTGGACCCGGCGTAAATTCTGCCTCCGTGCCCGCTGGTGATGATGAAGTAGCTTACCGACAGCCCAAGCCCCGTGCCTTCCCCCGGTTTCTTGGTGGTGAAGAAGGGCTCGAAGATGCGCCGCAGGACTTCCGGCGGGATTCCTGGGCCGTTGTCGTCTATCTCGATGCGCACCCAGTCATCCTTGGTGGACATGCGCATGACGATGTGCGGATCGGGGATTTTCTCCGACGCGCCTGCGATGGCCTGGGCCGCGTTGCGCAGGAGGTTCAGGAAGACCTGCTCGATCTCCGTTTCGCTGCAAAAGACAAGCGGGATTTCGGTCTCCTCGATGATTTCGATCCTGATTCTCTTGAAGTCGTAGTTCTTCTTCAGGTCATAGTCGCTGCCCGCCAGGCTCAGGGCCTTCGTCGCGACATCGCGCATGCTGCAAAGTCCGCGCTCGCTCTCGCTTCGGCGGCTGAAGTCGAGCATGTTGCGTACTATGAAGGCGGCGCGTCTGCCCGCCTCGCGAATGTCTTCGATGAAAATGTCGAGCTTGCGCTCCTTCATGTAGAGGTCGAGCAGTTCCAGATCGAGGCCCAGCTTTTGGGCGACCTCCATGTTTTTCGGAAAATCCGCCCTGGTTCTGGTAGCCAGGTTCTGCGAAGCCTGCAGCACGATGCCGAGCGGATTGTTGATCTCGTGGGCGATTCCCGCCGCAATGCCGCCCACGGATATCATCTTCTCGCTCTGGATCATCATCTCCTGGATTTTTTTCTGTTCGGTCACGTCGTGGTATACGCTCAGCGCGTACGCTTCTCCCTCGATGTTCAATACCTGGCTCGACATGAGGCAGTTCAGCTTCATCCCGTCCTTGTGCCGCATGGTCACCTCAAGATTCTTGACCCCCTGTCCCTTGCGCAGTCCGACCAGGATCGAGTCGCGATCGCGCTGTTCGCTGAACATGTCCACGTCCCGGGTGGTCCGTCCGAGCAGCTCCTTTTTGGAGTGGCCGAAGACGTGAACACAGGCCTCGTTGACTTCCTTGATCTGTTCGCTTCCCAGATGGACGAGAAGGATCGCGTCCGGAGATGACTGAAAGAGGTGCACGAATTTTGCCTCGGACTGCCGCAGGCTTTCCTGGGCCCTGATCCGCTCCGTGATGTCGCGGGCGATGCCGAGCATGAAGGACTGACCGTGTTCGTTGAAGGCCGCCACCCTTATTTCCACGGGAAAAGAGGAGCCGTCCTTTCTGCGGTGCATTCCCGGGATGACCACGGAGTTTGCGTCGGCCAGTGCGGTTTGGAGGCTTGAAAAGGCGTCGGGAGTGGCGGCCGCGTCCACGTCCACGTCGCAGATGTGCATGGTCGTGAGCTCTTCGTGCGTGTAGCCGAGTTGCCGGCAGGCCTGCTCGTTGGCGTCGACTATCCGGCCGCTCTGGTCGGCCAGAAAAATGGAGTCCGTGGCATTGTTCACCAGACGCCTGTAACGGGCCTCGCTGGCGAGTAGGGCCGCTTCGGCGTGGATCCGGCCCTTGATCATGGCATTGGCCGATCGGGCCAGTTCTTCCATTTCGGCATAGGGCTGGGATTCGGGGACAAGCACTTCCCCGATTTCCTGGGCCCGTTTGAAAAAGGTCATGAACATGGACAGGCCGCTGCGAAGGCGGGCCACGGCCCGCCTGGCGATCAGGTACTGGAGCAGGAGCACCAGGCCAAGCACGGCGAGCATGGCTGCGGCGTGCTTGTACGTGTTGTCCCAGAGCCGCTCGTGCCTGCGCTTGATCTCCTCTTCGATGGCATCGATGTCGACCCCGGCTCCGATATACCAGTTCCAGTCTTCCACCGGGGTGACGTAGCTCAGTTTGCGGTGGGGAATGTTGTTTTCAAAGGCGGGGAGCTCATATTCGACAAAGCCTCCGCTGTTTTTGGCGGTGCGGGCGAGTTCCTGCACGATCTTGAGGCCGTTGGCGTCCGTGACCTCGAACATGTTTCGCCCCTTGGTCGGGCCAACCAGGGAGATGCCGTCCAGGGTCCCAGCAAAAAAATATCCGCCGTCGCCGAATCGCTCGTATTCGAGATTGCGCAGCACGCGCGCCTTGAGATCGTTCTCGACGTCTTCCAGGTACTCGCCCGTGCCGATAAGCCAGTCGAGACCGGGAAAATGCCTGATGTAGGCCAGCTTGCGATGGCGGTTGTCCTTGGAGCCGGGCTTGGTCCAAAGATATTCGTAGTAGCCTTCACCTTCTTGCCTGGCGATACGGATCATGTCGCGGATGACGGGTTTGCCTTCCCTGTCCCTCATATCCAGCAGGTTGTGCCCTTCAAGTTCCGGTCGGTCCGAGAAGAGCTGTTCTACGCCATCGAGGCCCGTGGCGAAGAAATAGCCCCTGCCGTTCTTGTACCGGATGGGGCGCAAGGCTTCGCGGATCATCTCGGCCAGTTCCTTTTCGTTCTTGCTTGCCGCATTGAGGCGATAAAGATTGTCGGCCACGGACCACGCTTCATGGACCCGCGCACGGATGTCGCTACGCAAGACATCATCCAGACTGGCCCGCTGATCCTTGACCTTGGCCAGAAAGACGTCGACTTCCTGCCTGACCTCTTTTTTGCGGGCTTCCAGGAATTCCTGGCGCAGGAGAGCGCTGTCCTCGTCGAAGTGATAGAGGGCGTCTCCGATCCAGAGCGCGCCGAGCAGAAGGATGCTCAGGGTCGAGATAATCGACGTGAAACGCAGGAATGCGCTGGAGATGCTCGGTTTACGATGCAGGTGCATGAAACCTCGGCTTGTGTCGGCGTTCTGAGATGCGGTGACCGGTTACGGTGTATTCTTGCCGCATGCGTGTTCAATGATCCTGGTCAGATCCTTGATGGAGATGGGCTTGGCCAGGTATTCGTCAAACCCTTCCTTCAGGTATTTTTCCCTGTCTCCCTGCAGGGCATGGGCGGTGAGGGCGATTACGGGCAGCTCGTGTCCGAATCTGTCTCGTATGTACCGTGTGGCCAGGCTTCCGTCCATGACCGGCATCTGGATGTCCATGAGCACGCATTCCACGGTCTCGGTGTCCAGAAGATCGAGAGCTTCCTGGCCGTTGGTGGCGCAGATGACCCGGTGTCCGAGCTTTTCCAGGGATTTTTGCAGGAAGAGCCGGTTGATCGGATTGTCCTCGGCGACCAGTACGGACAACTCCTGCACCCTGGGCTCTCCATCCTGCGCCGGACCTTGCGCCGCCTCTTCCGGCAGCGTCCGTTCGACCGGAAAGCCGAAGCAGAAGGTGGTCCCCGTCCCTTCCGTGCTTTGCACCCTGATAAAGCCGCCCATGGCTTCGATGAGCTGCTTGACGATGGCCAGTCCGAGCCCCGTGCCCTGATAGGCTCTGGTCGGAAAGCGCGCCGCCTGGGTGAAGCGCTCGAAGATGCTGTCCAGCTTGTCCGCAGGGATCCCGCATCCGGTATCGGATATTTCAAATTCCAGCATCATGCGTGCGCTTTTACTTTCGCAGGTCAGGCCTGTCAGGCGCAGTTCTATATTTCCCTTTTCGGTGAATTTGACCGCATTGCCCACCAGGTTGAAGAAAATCTGACGGATCCTGTTTTCATCGCCGAGCACGATCCCGGGCAGGTCCTGGGCAAGCACAAGGGACAGGGTGACATCCTTGTCCTTGAGGCCGGTATCGAAGAAGGCAATGGTGGCCTCAAGCATGCTGCGGACGTCGAAACTGGTGTTTTGAAACTCGATCTTGCCGGCTTCGACTTTCGAGAAATCGAGGATGTCGTTGATGATGTGCAGCAGGTTTTGTCCGGACTGGCGGATAAGGGCCAGATATTCCTGCATGTTCTGGCTGCCTGGATTGCCGAGCGTCAGTTCGGCCAGGCCCATGATCCCGGTCAGGGGAGTGCGGATTTCGTGGCTCATGTGCGCCAGAAAAAGACTTTTGGCTTCGTTGGCCTCCTCGGCCTTGCGCCGGGCCGATTGCAGTTCCAGAAGGGTCTGCTTGCGGATGTGCACGACCAGCGCCAGGGAAATGATGATGACGAGCAAGGCGATGACGATGCTGCCGAAGATCAGGAAGAGCCGTTTGTTGGCCTCGAAGATGCTTCGGGGCCGATGCACGATGACGGAACCTTCGGGCAAGGCCTTTTCGTCAAGGTTGAAGCGGATCAGCTCCCGGTGGTCGAAGAAGAATCGGTTGGCCACTTCCCGGACCACGGGCAGATCTGAAGGCGCGGCTCCATCCAGGATTTGCAGGGCCATCCTGGCCGCGATTCTGCCGTGCTCGGCCCCGTTGACCAGTTTGCCGCCCACGATGCCGTGCCCCAGAAAGAAATCCCAGAATCCGTAGATCGGGCTCTGCGTGTTGGCCCGGATCAGGGCCACGCTGGGGCCGAAGTCGAGCATGCGCCCATCCATCCCGGCAATGGCGTTGGCCAGGAAGACAAGGGTTTTTGGACTCAAGGCCGAGATTTTTTCCAGCAGGGCGGGGGTGGGGATGTCCTGCCAGAAGTGGAAGCGCAACCGTCCGGCATATGATGGCATGAGCCGCAGAAACTGGCTGCGGTTTGATCTGTCCGTGCTGGAGGCCGAGCCTCCGATGACGACCACGTTGCGCGTGTCGGGGTGCAGGGCCAGGGCCGCGTCCAGGGTCTCGCGTACGGAGATTATTTCCGATACGCCCGTGATGCCCTGTGCGCCGCCAAACATCTCCGGCTGGAAATTGTTCACGCCGCAGAAGATTACGGGCACGTCTTTAAAGAGTTCTTCGCGGTTTTGCAGGACAAAGCCGAACGCCGCATCGTCGGAGACGATCACCGCATCCACGGTGTGGCCGCGTACGTGCATGGCGACCAGTTCCGATTGCATCCGGAGCATGTGCTCCCCGGGATAGCGCTTGGCGTCCAGGTATTCGGTGCTGATCGACCAGGGCTTCCCGGAGTCGGTCAGGGTCTGGACGATGCCCTGGTGTATGTCGTCGGTCCAGCTCAGCCCCGGATTGTAGGAATGAATGACCAGAATATTGGGGACGGTCCGGGCCTGTGCGCACAGAGTGCTCAGGGCCAGTAGCACGGCCAGCAGGGAAAAGGCTTTATTCCACAAGTGCCACGGCCTCCTGAAGGAGATTTTCCGGGATTTCTATGCGCAGTTTTCTGGCAGCTTTCAGGTTGAACATGGTCAGCCCCCGCGTTTTAGTGACGATGGGGATGTCTCCGGCGCGTTCGCCGTTCAGGATGCGCAGGGCCATGTCAGCCGCCAGGGTGCCATGTTCGAATCCGGTCTGGATCACGCCGCAGAGGGCTCCGTCGGCGACGGTGTAGTCGAAAAATCCCAGGGAGGGGATGTTTGCATGCTCCTGGGTCCAGCGCATGACTTCCTGGCTCGGGACGATCCGGCCTTCGGCATCGGTCAGGCTGTGGTAGGTCATGATGGCCAGGGCGTCGTGGGTTGCACTGCTGGAGTCAACCAGCTGTCGCCATTTTTCATAGGTGTCGACGATGATCCATTCGGCTTCGATGCCTTCCGGAGTGGAGGCGCGCATCGGACGGACCCCTGCCAGGCTTGAGGTCCTGGAGTCCAGGAGCACCACGACCCTGCGGATGCCGGGGCTCAGGCGGTGCAGCAACTTCAGGCTATCGCTCCAGGCGAGCTCCTCGACGATGCCCGTGACGTTGATCGCGGGATAGCCGTATCGCGCCGGGTCCTGATTGACCCCGCAGAAAACAAAGGCCGGGGCCGAGCTGTCGCCTGCAAACCGCGCCGCGAAATACTGCTGTGCATCGTCGTCGCTGGTGATGACCACATCCGGCCTGAAGGTGCTCATCAGTTCGGCCGCTTTCTGCCCTGCAGCCGTAAGACTGGCTTCGTCGCGGTTGATGTTGGCGTCCATGAACACGGTGCGCAGTTCTATCCGGTGCCTGGACAGCATCCGTTCCAGAGCGTCATGGATGTCTGCGGTCCAGGCGAACCCGCGGTCGTAGCTGTGCACGACCAGAATCTTCCCGCCGGTATCTGCCCCTGCCCCGACGGAGATGGGAGAGACTGCCATGAAGAGTGACAGAAGAAGGGTGGACAGGATTATGCGGCTCATAACTTTTTTTTGTCACACTATGTCGTGTGCCGCAATATGCTCCGGGAGCCAGAAGGCGGGGACATAATGTTTCTGACAAGAAATCCGCCGATCGAAAGTGAAAGGATCACTGGCAAGGTTTCGCCTGGTTCGGTTTCTTCGCGCCTTCCCGACGCAGCATATCCGAAATGGCGCCCATCAGGTCCTTGATGTCGATCGGTTTGGACACATAGGCGTTCATTCCGGCAATGAGGAATTTTTCCCGGTCCCCGTCCATGGCATAGGATGTCATGGCGATGATGGGGATGTTCTTTGCCCCGTCGCCAGCCAGGCCCCGGCGGATGGACTGCGTTGCCTCGACGCCGTCCATGACTGGCATCTGCACGTCCATGAGCACAAGGTCGAAGGGCTCGCTCCTTAGGGCCTCAAGGGCCTCTTTGCCGTTCGACACGTGCTTTACCTTGGCTCCGAACGTACTAAGGAACTTGACCCCGAGGATGCCGCTGAAGTGGTCGTCTTCGGCCATGAGCACGCTCAGGCCGTCCAGGGCGGGGGCGAAAAATGTTTCGCGACTCAGAATGGGCCGAATGTTTTCGGTCCCCGTGGAAAAGTTGATGCTGAAATACATGGTCGTCCCCACCTCAAGCTCGCTGACAACGGAGATGTTGCCGCCCATGAAGGTCACGAGGCGTTTGCAGATGGACAGGCCAAGGCCCGCGCCCTGATAGCTGCGGGTGTATCCTTCCGTGACCTGGGAGAAGGGCTGGAAGAGGTTGCCCAGCTTGTCGTCGGGGATGCCGATGCCGGTGTCGGCTACGGAGAAGAGCACCCGGCATTGTCCTTCATGCGCGGCGGGCAGCAGCGATGCTTCCACGGTCACGCTGCCTGCGTGGGTGAATTTGAGGGAGTTGCCGACCATGTTGCTCAGGATCTGCTGCAGGCGAGTCGCGTCTCCGAGGAGCCGGTGGGGGATGGCCTGGTCGATCCTGAAGTGAAGCTCCAGCCCGTTTTCCCTGGCCGTGGGCGAGAAGAGGTCTCCGGTCTGGCGCAGCACTTCGGACAGATCCATGGGCGCGCTCTGGATGCTGAGCTTGCCCGCCTCGATGCGCGAGAGATCCAGGATGTCGGTCAAAAGTCGCACCAGACGGTTGCAGGAGTGGATCGCTGTGTCCGTGTAGTCTTCCTGGACCGGGTCCAGCTTTGTGAGCTGCAGGAGCTGGAGCATGCCCATGACGCCGTTCAGGGGCGTGCGGATCTCGTGGCTCATGTTGGCCAGGAATTCCGACTTGGCGCAGCTTGCGGCTTCGGCCAGGTCCCGGGCCCGCAGGATTTCCTCTTCGGCCCGTTTGCGGTCGCTCAGATCCATGGCGATTTCGATGCGTACGAGGCGACCGTCGGTCCAGGGAATGACCTGATCGAAATTTCTGTACCATTTGCCGGTCACGGAATTGAAGCATTCCCAGGCGATGACTCCCCGGGGGCGGCCGTTTTCATCCAGCAGCCTGCTGTTGGTGCAGTGGCCGCATGGCGCTGACTCGTGGTTGAAGGCTTGATGGCAGAGCTCCCCGGTGCAGTCGCGTCCGAAGCTGTCCTTTATGTACTGATTCATGAACAGGATGCGGTAATTGTTGAGATCGGCCACGTAGACATCCACGGGCAGGCTGTCGAGGATGGTCATGAGCGTCCGGTTGCTGCTTGCCAGCTCCTCCTGGACCTGCCTGCGGGCGATGGCCGCTCCCAGGCTGGCCGAGACGATGTTCAGGACATGTTCCTCGATGGGCGTCCAGGTGCGCGGGGCGCGAACCGAGTCGAAGCCGAGAAATCCCCACAATGTGCCGTGCAGCTGGATGGGAACCACCAGGATGCTGAGGATGCCTTGCGGTTCCAGAATTTCTCTCTCTTCAGCGGGAAAGTCGCGGACCAGGCCCTTGACGGAGCGCCCGGCACGCATCTCCGCCAGCCAGCGGGGCGTCCAGTCGTTCATGGGCAGGTTCTGCAGATCAGGGTTGTCGAGCTGGGGCGGGATTCCCGGCCGTGCCCATTCGTAGATCTGGCTTGTGAGCTCAGCGCCGGATTCCTTGTCGGTATGTTTTCTGAAAACGTAAACCCGGTCCGTGCCCGTATCCTGGCCCAGTCGCGCCAGGACTCTCGCCATGGATTGATTGAGGTCCGGCTCAAGCAGAAGTTCGAGGGAGGTCGCGGCCGCGAGTTCAAGGGCCTTTTCCCGCTGTTGCGAGCTTTTTTCCGCGAATTTGCGCGGCGTGATGTCGACGATCACCCCTTCAAGGGCCTCCACCTCGCCGCCATCCGCATGTATGGGAATCCCTATTTCCCAGACCCATCTGGGCTTTCCGTCGGCGGTCATGATCTCGAATTCGATATGCACAGGGGCGCGTCTTTCTATGCCTGTAGTCCAGTTTTCTCGGACATTCTGCCGGTACTGGGGCAGGATGAGGTCATTGAATGAGAGACGGGCGCCGTGCAGCAGCTCTTCCCCGCTGTACCCTGTGAGATCAAGGCAACCTTCGGATACGAAGTCCACGGTCAGATCTTTGTCATTGCGACGGCGAAAGGTCATGCCCGGCAGGCTGCCGATGAGGCGGGACGTATTCGCCTCCGAGGCCTGCCGGGATTCTTCCATGCGTTTGATTTCGGAAATGTCGGTGGTGAAGGCCTGGGTATGCGAAATGCTTCCATCCGGGGCGTGGGCGATTCTGGCACTTCCGGACACCCAGATGGCTGATCCGTCCCGGCGCGTGAGTCGCAATTCCCGGTTCGCGGAAGCGGTTCCGGCTCTGTCATGGAGGCTGGCAATGGTCTGCGGGGCACCGGTCAGCAGCTCTTCAGCCGTGTCATATCCGAACATTTTGACCAGGGCCGGATTGGTGAACAGGACCCTCCCGTCGGGCGCGGCCATGGAGAACCCGATGGGGGCGTTCATCAGCGCGTCGCGCAGGTGTTGTTCCTGTCCGGGTCCGGACTCTCCGGAAATACAATGACCATCCGATGCTGAAGAAGGCATCCGCGACTCGCAGGTTGTGGTGTGAAGTGGCCGCCCGGCGACCGGTTTTCATGAATGAGACCAAAATAATGATGCGAAAACCGATTCAAGACCCATGCCGGGAAGATCAGCATTCGAGTTTGTTTCATCATTTTCGGAAAATATCAATCAACTGGCGATTTATTTCAGTCAAGACGTCGAAAAAAAAGCCGGGATCAATATCCGGCCCTTGGTTTTCTGTAGTGCAGAAAAGGGTCCCCGAACCCGCGGTTCAAGAATCGGCACGATGAGTCTTGAAACAATCGCAAGGAAGGGAACGAGTGGGTCAAACGGTGATGCCGCAAATCGGTGTGCCTGGAAAACAGACGCAGCCCTTTCATGCGGCGCGCTGACAAGAAGGGCTCGTATTTACTCATTGTCTGTCGTCTGGAGCGTTCGCAGGGTGCGGGGAGACATATTTCAGAAAAGAAAGAGGGGTTAGATTTTAACATCTAACCCCTTGATTTCTTTGGTGGAGATGAGGAGGATCGAACTCCTGGCCTCTGCATTGCGAACGCAGCGCTCTCCCAGCTGAGCTACATCCCCGAACGTGGAAAGCCTGATATGGGGTCCGGGGCCCGATGTCAACAGGCGGGCGGCAGTCTCCCGTTAAATCAGGTAGCTTTGCAGGACCATGCCTTGCGGCACCGGAGCCTTGTCCTGGTAGATTTCCCAGTATGTCTGCCGGGCGCGGCCCAAGGCCTGGTACAGGGGATGGTCGGTCTGGGCGCGCATTTCCGTGCAGGGCGCGTTGTTCTCATCGACCATGACCAGCCGCTGGGCGCGGTTCAGGATGCCCGCCGTGCCGATGGAGGCGATGGCTGCGATCTCTCCGGCTTCGGCCCGGGCCATGAGTTCGCCGTAGGTCATGTCGCGCTCTTCCACGTTCACCCCCGATTCGCGCAGGATGGCGCAGATGCCCTGGATCGTGACCGATGGCAGGATGAGCGGACTTTCGGGGATTTTCACCACTGTGCCGTCTGTCAGGGCGATGAGACAGCAGGAGGAATCCCACTCCGTGACGTGCCGGTCGCGCAGGGGCAGGTCCAGGCGATCGTCCAGAAACAGGGCCGAGGTGGCCTCGGGCAGGATGGTACGGGCTTCGTCCACGGCCTTGACGCTCAAGAGATAGTTGACACCGAGCTTCAGGTTGCCCGTGCCGTTGGCCCCCACGGCCCGCACCAGGCCCGGCACTACCACGCCGCTGAAGGGCTCGCCCATGTAGCGGTCATAGGTGCAGGTGACCATGCGGATGGACGGGCTCTCGGGAAAGGTCACGCCGATGGACTGGGACTCGTCCACGGTGAAGGGACGCAGGTAGCCCTGTCCGCCGGATTCTCCCATGTACTGAATGAAACCGGCCAGCTCCGGACTGCGCAGGTAGTGCAGGATCATCGCCTCCAGCTCCTCTTCCGAGGGCACAAGGGCCTGCTGGGCCGCGCCCAGGTTGAAGGAGATGGAGCGGCGGAAACGCTGCAGATTCTTGTGCAGATTCAGAAATTGGACATGCAGGCTGCCGTCCTCGGCCGGGCCGACGAAGTAGCGGATGCCTTCGAAGGCCAGACAGAGCCCGTAATGAATGGAGCGGGACACCGCAGGGACCTTGTCCGCCATGGGAACCATGGCGAGGGACTTGCCCTGGAGCAGGTAACGTGACTGGAAATCAGCCCATTTGGTGCCTTCAAAACCGGCCATGGGGGTCCTCCCGTGGGATGGTGAATGGTTATTGTTGAATGCGTGGCAGCGGCAGTTCAGGATTCGGTCGTTGATCTGCAGCGCGCGGAGCAGGCTGCAGACTCTATTTCCCGGGCCGTCGTAAAAATTTGTTCATGATCCGGTCCGTTGCGCGGCTTTGGGACCGGGTCCGCCCGCGACGTAGGAGTGCAGGGGCAGAGGGCGGTCCAGGCAGTCGCAGCGGTCGAGGATGGGGGTCAGAAAACCCCAGCACAGCTCCACGGCGTCCTGCCGCCAGAAAAGTGTCTGGTCGCCGGTGATGCAGTCCAGCAGAACCTTGGCGTAATCGTCCAGACGGCCAAGGCCCGAGCCCGCGCCGTAGGAGAACTCCATGGACTGTCCCTGCAGGCAGAGCGTGGATCCCTGACCCTTGGTCTGGACCTCCAGGCGGACCACCTCGTGCGGGTGGATACCGATGACCAGCCGATTGGGCGGGATGATGTCGTCCTTGGTCTTGCGGAACATGGATACGGGCACGCTCTTGAACTGCACCGTGATCTCGGTGTGTTTTGCCTCCAGCCGTTTGCCCGAGCAGAGGTGGAAGGGCACGCCCTGCCAGCGCCAGTTGTCCAGATAGACCTTGAGCCAGGCGAAGGTCGGGGTGGTCGAGTCCGGCCGTATGCCCGGTTCCTGCAGATACCCCGGCACGGCCTGGCCGTCTGACATGCCCGGTCCGTACTGGCCCAGGATCAGCTGTTCATCCAGTCGCTCAAGATCAAGCGGGCGCAGGGCCCGGAAGACCTTGGAGCGTTCGTCGCGGACCAGTTCGGCCTCGAACATGGACGGCGGCTCCATGGCGCACAGCGAAAGCAGCATCATCATGTGGTTCTGGAACATGTCCCTGAGCACACCAGCCTGATCGTAGAATCCGGCGCGGTGGCCGATGCCGAGGGTTTCGGAGGCGGTGATGCGGATGTGGTCGATGTAGCGGCGGTTCCAGACGGGCTCGAAGAGGGCATTGGCGAAGCGCAGCAGCAGGACGTTCTGCACGGTCTCCTTGGCCATGTAGTGGTCGATGCGGAAGATCTGGCGCTCGCTGAAATAGCGGTGCAGCACCGTGTCCAGCTCCCTGGCCGTGGGCAGGTCGCGGCCGAAGGGCTTCTCCACGACGATGCGCACGCTCGTGTCCTCGCTCTCCCGTCCAAGGCCCGCCTCTCCGAGCATGGTGGCCAGGGGGATGTAGGCGCTCGGGGGCACGGCCAGGTAGAAGAGCCGGTTTTTCGGCGTCTCGCGGTCGAGTTCGCCAAGGGCTAGGCTCAGGGTGTAGCCCGCTTCGGGTTCGTCGGGATCCAGTCGCAGGTAGCGGACCCGGGGCGCGAGATCGGCCAGACAGGACGGGGGGATGACCTCTGCGAGTTTTTCACCGATCAGGTTCGAGTATTGCTCGGCGCTCAAATTCGTGCGCCCCACGGCCAGGATGCGCGTGTCGTGACTGAGCAGGCCGTTCTGACAGAGGGAGGCCAGGGCCGGGAAGATCTTGCGCATGGCCAGGTCTCCGGTGGCGCCGAAGATGACCAGATTGACCGGAGCGGCCTGGGTTGCTGTGGGGCAGGATGATGAGGCGCTCATGGGGCTCCCGGGGTGGTGAGAAGGTTCGGAGCGATCAGAAATATCAGGACGAAGCCAAAAGGCAAGTCCCGGATTCCTGTCTCTTTTGTCCGGCGGGGCGTGTTTTCAGCGGAAAAAGAGGGCCACCCCGGCCAGGGTGACCAGGGCGCCGACGAGGCTGCGCCGGGAGACCTTGTGCCCAGTCATGACGGCAAGCCCCAGGGCGAAGAGGGGACTGACCGAGATGAGGGTCTGGGCGATGGCCGCACCCGTCAGCTTGAGGGCGGCCTGTTGCAGCCAGATGCCAAGAAACGTACCCAGGAAGACGGCCAGGGTGAAGAACGCCCATCCGTTCCGGGCCGTGCCGATGGAACGCCAGCACTCCCGGCGCAGGACGACTTCGGGCTTGAGGATCGGCAGCACGGTCCACAGCACCAGACTGGCCGCAGCCAGGCGGATGAGGGCGGCCCAGAGGGGGGTGATCCCGGTTGTGACCATGACCTGCCGGGACATGACCATGCCGGTGGCCTGACACAGGGCGGCCAGGGTGGCGAAGCCAAGACCCGGTAGATTCAGACGTTTTTGTTGCGGCTGATGCTCCGTGATCACCCAGAGGATGCCGCTCATGGTCAGGAAGATGCCCGCCCAGGCCCAGAAACCGATGGTTTCGTGCAGGAAGCACAGCGCCAGGACGCCGGTCAGCGGCGGCGCCAGGGATTCGATCAGCAGGGTCTGACTGGGGCCTACTCGCTTTATGGCCGAGAAATAGGCGCTGTCGCCGATGCTGATGCCGACGATGCCGCTGCCCGACAGCCAAAGCCACTGCGTAGTCGAGAGGATGGGGGGCGAGTCGCCAAGGACGAAAACGGTCGCGCCCAGCATGGCCACGGCGATGCTGCCCTTGATCAGGTTCAGGAACAGCGCCGGAGCCTGATTGCCGGTGCGGGCGTAAATGATGGTGGCCAGGGCCCAGATGAAGGCCGCCGTGAGGGCCGCGACCTCCCCGGCAAAGGGGATGTTCGTCACGCCTGGGGGAGAAACGAGGTCTGGTTGGCGAAGAAGAACTTCGTGTCGAAGGGGCCAAAGCTGCCCGTTTCGGCCATCAGGGTGAAGTATTCCACCCGGCCGTAACGGCGGGTCAGGTCTTCGCGCACGCCCATGCGGGTGTAGTACTCGGCTTTGGGTATTGGGTGCTCGCTCTCCGTCAGGTCATACACCGCGCCCTCGACTTCGGCCCAGGCGTGGACCACAAATCCCGCATCGCCTGGAATCCAGGCGTGGACAACCTCGGCCAGTTCGCTTTCGCTGCAGATTTCCATGGCCGCCGCAAATGATTGTTCCCTGAAATGCATGTTCACTCCTTGGTGGTGATGGTGTCCATGAGGGCCGCGCCCAAGGCGTTGCCGACCTCGTAATGTTCCGGAAAAATCGCTTCGGTGCCGAGACGCGCGGCCACTGCGGGGAGCAGGAACGGGGCGGCTGCCCCGATGCCGATGATCCGTGGGCGGACCTTGATCGTGATGTCGAGGAGCGTGTCTCGCCCGGGTTCCTGAATGAGACGGGCCAGGGCCGGACCGACTTCCCGGTTGCCCAGGGCGCAAAGAATGGTGGTGGCGATGGTTGCGTGGGCTTTTTCAAGCACGAGGTCGCAGAACGCTTGCGGTGCGAGATTCAGGAGCGCGGCCAGCACCCCTGCGCCTGCCATGGCGGGTCTGGCGTCGCCGAGGTCCAGGCGTCCGAGCACATGCAGGGCGTCCGTGGGCGTGAATCCGCAGGTGATGACCCGTCTTGCGGCCTGCAGTCTGGCGATGGCTTTTTCCAGACTTGATTCGGCTAGGGCCAGCTCCTGCCGCAGGCGCACGGGCGTGGCCGGGCCATGCTCGGCGAGCCAGCGCAGGATGGGGTCGTCCTTGGGCTCGGTGCCCGGAGCAAGCTGCACGCACTGGGCGCAAAGGTCCGCACCGAGCCAGGCCTCGGGGCGCGTCATGGATTCCAGGGCCGCCCCGTCAAGATGCAGGTGGATCTGGGACAGCGGTACGACCCGGGCCGGGCCAAGGCAAAGGCGGCCGTTCTCGACGCGCGTCAGGCTGTCGCCGCCAAGGCCCACGGTGTACATCTCCACGGCCCGCACGTGCGTGCGCCAGGAGCCGATGGTCATGCCCTCCTCGCGGACCACGGGGCGGCCCTCCCTGACGAGGGTGATGTCCGTCGTGGTGCCGCCCACGTCCACGATGAGCGCCGTCTCGCCCGCGGCGGCGTGTCCGCCGAACAGGGCGGTGGCCGCCGGGCCGCTGGCCACCGTGGCCGAGGAATTGCGCACGGCCTCGGGCAGGTCCATGCTCTGGCAGTCTCCGCGCACGATGCGCACCGGGCAGGACAGTCCGAGGCGTTCCATGGAGCGGGCGATGCCGCGCAGGAAGTCCTGCATGACGGGCAGCAGGCGGGCGTTGAGCACGGCCGTGGCGGCGCGTTCCTCCATGCCCGGGCGGGTGCTGGCCTGATGGGAGCAGAACACGGGTTTTGGGTCCATGAGCTCGATGGCCTTGGTCGCGACCAGTTCGTGGGTCGGGTCTTCGAAGGCGAGCATGGCGCAGACGGCATAGGCGTCCACGCGGCCTTTCATGGCGGCGATGCCCTGGATCAGAAAATCCATGCCCAGTGGTTCGGATTCGATGCCCCGGGCCTTGTGTCCGCCGGGGATGAAGCGCATGTCCGCCGCCGGAATGTGCAGGCGTTTGTCGTGACCGATGACGAAGAGTCCGACCTCCGCCCCCTTGTCTTCCACCAGGGCGTTGGTGGCGAGGGTCGTGGACACGGTCACAAGTTCGATCGCGTCCGGGTTTGCGCCCGAGGCCAGGAGCACCTTTTCCAGGCTTCGGCCGATGGCCAGGGCCGGGTCGTGAGGGGTGGTCGGAGTCTTCACGCCGGCCAGAACCCGTCCGGACGAACGGTCGAGAACTGTCGCATCCGTGTAGGTGCCGCCGGTGTCGATGCCGATGACGCAGGTTGGTGGGGACATGGAAATTTCCTTTCTGGGGATGATCCTTCAGACGCGATTGCCTTAAGGATTTACGTCGGCCCCGTCCAGTGGGGCGGCATGATGCCGGGTGGAGGGCGTCAGGCTCCGGCACGTGCGCCACCGGAGCACTTTTTTCATCATGGCCATCCGCTGATGGTTGTCTCCTCCCGCAAAATATGCAAGCAGGAGGATGGTCGATATTCATGTCGCGGGATCTCCGCGCTCATGGAAAACCAAGGAGATATTCGTGCACGAAGAACTGCATTTGATCATGGGGGGAGAGGCCGGGCAGGGCCTGGATACCGTTTCCGGGCTGCTGGGAAAAGCCGTGGTCCGCTCGGGCAGGCATCTGCTCGCGGCCCAGCATGTCATGTCCCGGGTACGGGGCGGACACAATAATTTTCGTCTGCGCATCGGTTCGCAGCCCGTGCCGGGGCCGCCGGACACGTTTCATCTGTTGGCGGCCATGAGCCGGGAGAGCGTGGTCCTGCACAAGGACAAACTCAAGGATCCGGCCATCATTCTGGCCGACGCGGGCTGGGAACTGCCCGATACTCCCGGCCTTGTGGCCATCCCCTTTGCGGAGCTCGCGCCGCGTCCTGTTTTTCGCAATGTTGCCCTGCTCGGCGTGATAGGGGCCATGCTCGGCCTTGAGGCGTCCCTGTTCGAGGAGCAGCTTGAGGAGCAGTTCGGTGCCAAGGGGGACGAAATCGTCTCCAGCAATCTGCGCGTGCTGGCGTCCTCCATGAAGTGGGCTGTCGAAAACGCCCCGAGCCTGCCCCTGCCCAAAGCCGGGGGCCCGGCCGGACTGCTGACCATGGACGGCAACCAGGCCATCGTTCTTGGCGCGCTTGCCGCAGGTGTGCGTTTTTGCGGCTATTATCCCATGTCCCCGGCGACCTCCATCGCCGAAGGCCTGGTCCAGGCCGCCGTCGAGATGGGCGTTGTGGTGGAGCAGGCCGAGGACGAGATAGCGGCCGCGAACATGGCGCTCGGCGCGTCCTACGCCGGAGCGCGGAGCATCGTGCCCACCTCGGGCGGCGGGTTCGCCCTCATGACCGAGGCCGTCAGCCTGGCCGGAGTCTCGGAGACGCCCGTGGTATTTGCCGTGGTTCAGCGCCCCGGCCCGGCCACGGGTCTGGCTACGCGCACGGAGCAGGCCGATCTGGACCTGGTGCTTTACGCCGGTCACGGCGAGTTCCCGCGCGCCATCCTGGCTCCGTCCACTCTGGATGACTGCTTTCATCTGACCCACAGGGCCTTCGATCTGGCTGAAAAGAGCCAGGGCCCGGTGTTCCTGCTTTCGGACCAGTATCTGGCAAGCACCGCGCGGTCGGTCGCGCCCTTTGATCTTGAGGCGCTCGCGCCCGTTACGGAGCCTGATCTCGGCGACACCGACCCGGAGAAATACCGTCGCTACAACTGGGACAATCCCATCTCCCCCCGGCGTATTCCCGGGCACGGAAAGAGCCTGGTCCTGGCCGATTCCCATGAACACGACGAGATCGGGCACATCATCGAGGACGGGGGCATTCGCGTGCGCATGCAGGACAAGCGCCAAGCCAAGATGGAAGAGCTCCTTTCCCGGGTCCTGCCGCCGGAGTTTTCAGGCGACGAAGAACCGGAGCTGTTGCTGGTCGGCTGGGGATCCTCCTGTGAAGTGCTGCGCGAAGTGACCGCAGAGCTGCGCAAGAGCGGGACCAGGGCCGCCTGTCTGTGCTTCACCCAGGTCTGGCCGCTGCTCCCCGAGACCTTCATGCCGCGCCTCGAGTCGGCAGCGGCGGTCGTGGCCGTGGAAGGCAACAGCACCGCCCAGTTCGCGGGCCTGCTGCGCAAGACCACAGGTTTTCACATTCAAGACACCGTTCTGCGTTATGACGGCCGGGCCCTGACGGCAGGGTTCGTCATGGAGCGGCTGCAGCCCGTCCTGGAGGCTTTATGATCGACACCAAGACCTACGGCGAATTCAAGACCAGCTGGTGCCCCGGCTGCGGCAACCATGACGTGCTCGTGGCCGTCAAGGAAGCTCTGGCCAGCCAGGACATTCAGCCGCACCAGTTCATCATGGTTTCCGGCATCGGCCAGGCGGCCAAGACCGTGCACTATCTCAAGTGCAACGGCTTCAACGGGCTGCACGGCCGCGCCCTGTCCCCGGCCCAGGCCGTCAAGCTGGTCAATCCCGAGATGACAGTGCTGGTGGAGTCGGGTGACGGCTGCACCTACGGCGAGGGCGGAAACCACTTTCTGGCCGCCATCCGGCGCAACGTGAACATCACCCTCATCGTGCATGACAATCAGATCTACGGTCTGACCAAGGGCCAGTCGAGCCCCACGACCATGACCGGGCACGTGACCAAGAACAATCCCCTGGGCGTCGTCGATCAGCCTTTCAATCCCGTGGCCGTGGCCGTGGCCATGCGCGCCGGCTTCGTGGCCAGGACCTTCTCGGGCTTTCACGAGCATGCCGTGAAGACCATTGTCGAGGCCATGCGGCATCCGGGCTTCGCCTTGGTGGACCTGCACTCGCCGTGCATATCATTCAACAAGCTCAACACCTTTGCCTGGTACAAGGCCAGGTGCAAGGAGGCGAGCCATGATCCGCAAGACTGGGCCGCCGCCATGACAGTGGCCCAGGCGTTCGGTGAAGAGATTCCCATCGGCGTGCTGTTTCGCGAGGAGCGCCCCTCCAAGGACGCGCAGCTTCCGCAGTGCGCTGACGGCGCCCTGTATCGCAAGGCCGTGGACATGGAGGCCGTGAAGCGACGCATGCTCGCCTATGCCTGACCCCAAGGGGCGTCTTGCCAAGTGACGGGCATACGGGTAGGGCCACAAAAAAAAAGAAGGAGAATTCCATGGCCAAAGCACGTGCTCGTCACATTCTGGTGGCAACCGAAGAGGTTTGTCAGGCTCTGAAAACGAAAATCACGGAAGAGGGTGGAGATTTCGCCGAGATCGCCCGCAATTATTCACAGTGCCCGTCCGGGAAGCGCGGCGGGGATCTGGGCTCATTCGGTCCCGGCCAGATGGTTCCTGAATTCGACCAGGTTTGCTTCAACGAAGCCGTCGGCGTCGTGCACGGACCGGTCAAGACCCAGTTCGGCTTTCACCTGGTGGAAGTGACCGAGCGCTCCTGAAAGGACAGGGCACCAAGCCTGTCTGTGAAAACCGGGCTGCTTGGTAGTCCGGTTTTTTTTGGGAAAGAGGAATGGGAAGAATGGGATTTCCAGGATCTATAGGACCTATAAGAAACACAGGTTGAAGAAATTTTCATAGGTCCCTTTCGTCCCATGCGACCCATTTATCCCCAACGCCCCATTTTTTCAGAGGAACTCCATGGAAGATCACATCCGCTTTGACGCCGAGGCCTGCGCCCTGCTCCTTCTTGACCAGCGCAAGCTGCCGCTGACCGAGGAAACCTTTGCCTGTCGCACCGTCGAGGACGTCGTCTACGCCCTGCAGACCATGGTCGTGCGCGGGGCGCCTGCCATCGGCGTCAGCGCCGCCTACGGGTGTCGCATTGCACTCAGGCAGGCCATGGCGGCCGGGGCGTATTGGCGCAGCGAGCTTGAGCGGCTGCTCTCCATGCTTGCCCAGGCCCGGCCTACGGCGGTCAATCTGGCCTGGGCCGTGGGACTGATGCGCGAGGCCGGATTCAACATCCATGACCCGCGCGCGCTTGGCGAGGTCTGGTCGGCTCTGGCCATGAAGATTCATGCCGAGGACATCGCCATGAACAAGGCCATGGGCCGTTTTGGCGGAGCCTTGCTTGCCGATGGCGACACGGTCATGACCCATTGCAACGCAGGCGCGCTGGCCACCGCGGGTTACGGCACCGCCCTTGGCGTGATCCGTGGCGCGGTGGACATGGGCAGGAAGATTTCGGTCATCGCCAACGAGACCAGGCCCTTTCTGCAGGGCGCCCGGCTGACCGCCTACGAGCTGCACAAGGATGGTATCCCTGTCACCGTGGCCTGCGACAACGCCTGCTCGCTGCTCATGAAGCGCGGCCTGGTGGACAAGGTCGTGGTCGGGGCGGACCGCATCGTGGCCAACGGCGACGTGGCCAACAAGATCGGGACCTCCGGCGTGGCCATCCTGGCCCGTCATTACGGCATCCCTTTCTACGTGGCCGCGCCCAGTTCCACCTTCGACCTGGCCACGCCGGACGGCAGCCTCATCCCCATCGAGGATCGTACGCCGCTGGAAGTGACCCATGTGGGAAATACGCAGATCACGCCTGACGGAGTCCCGGTTTTCAATTTTGCATTCGATGTCACGGATCATTCCCTGATCACGGGCATCATCACTGAACGCGGGGTTCTTTCCCCGCCCTACACATCGAGCATCGCCGAGATCATCGGCCAGGAATCCAGACCATGAACCAGTTTCTTCCCATGGTGGCCCTCATCGGGCGTCCCAACGTGGGCAAATCCACTCTTTTCAACCGCCTCATCAAGAGGCGGGTCTCCATCACCCACGACATGGCCGGCGTGACCCGGGACAGCATCTTCAGCGAGGTGCGCGGGGAAACACGTTCGTACATGCTGGTCGACACCGGCGGGCTGGTCCCCGATTCCAGCGACGAGATCGAGATCAGCATCTTTGAGCAGGCCAGGGAGGCCATGGCCGGGGCGGATCTCATACTGTTCATTGTCGACGGCCGCACCGGGCTGCATCCCCAGGACGAACAGGTCGGGCAGTATCTGCGCCAGAGCGGCAAGGAAGTGCGCGTCATCGTCAACAAGGTCGATGGCCCCGAACAGGAGGAGACCATGGCGGCCGACTTCTATGGCCTGGGCTTTCCTCTGGACTGCGTGTCCGCGTCCCATGGTTTCGGCATGGGCGACCTGCGCGAGATGATCGAGGAAATTCTGCCCCGGCCGGAGGCGCAGGAGATCGAGGCCGGACCGGCCCAGGGCGGACTCAAGATTGCCCTGCTCGGACGCCCCAACGCAGGCAAGTCCTCGACCGTCAACGCGCTTCTCGGCAAGAAGCGTGTCATGGTCAGCGCCGAGGCCGGCACCACCCGCGACTGCGTGGACGTGACCGTTCAGCGCGGCGGCAAGACCTACACGATTGTCGACACCGCCGGGGTGCGTCGCAAGTCCAAGGTCACGGATTCCCTGGAATATTTCAGTGTAGTGCACTCCATGCAGGCCGCCAAGCAGGCTGACGTGGTGGTTCTCGTGCTCGACATCATGGACGGCGTGGTCGGTCAGGACAAGCGCCTGTTGTCCTTTCTGGACACGGAAAAGATCCCCTTTGTCATCGTCGTCAACAAGATCGACCTCTTGACCAAGGACCAGCTGGCGAAGACCAAGAAGGATCTGGTGGATGAGTTCGCTTTCTGCGCCCATGTGCCTGTGCTGTATTCCTCGTCCGTATCCATGGCGGGGCTCGGCGGGCTTTTGCCCCTGGTCGAGAAGCTCTGGGAGCAGTGCGGCCAGCGCGTGACCACGGGCGAGCTCAACCGTCTGGTCAAGATGGTCACCGAGCGGCATCAGCCCCCGGTCATGGGCGGCCGCCGGGGCAAGATCTACTACATGACGCAGGCCGACTCCCGGCCGCCGACCTTCGTGTTTTTCGTCAACGACGCGAAGCTCTTTCACGGCAGCTACGTGCGCTATCTGGAAAATCAGCTGCGCAAGGTTTTCCGCATGGACAAGACGCCCATCCGCATGGTTTTCCGCTCCAGCCACGACAACGAAAAAGGCAAGTAGGACAGGGCTCCCTTGACCGGGCTTTGGCCATGCCCTAGTGTCCCTCCACGCTCCGGGCCGTGCGTCCGGAGCTCCAAAAAAGACGCCCATATGAAGGAGGATGTATGGTTCAGAAAGCTGACAAGATTTGGTTCGACGGCAAACTCGTTCCCTGGGACGAAGCTCAGGTTCACGTCCTTACGCATACCCTGCACTACGGAGTGGGCGTGTTCGAGGGCATCCGCTGCTACGTCTGCTCCGACGGGAGCTCGGCCGTATTTCGTCTGCAGGAGCACGTCGAGAGGCTCTTTTTGTCGGCCAAAATCAATGAAATGGTCATCCCCTTCACCGAGCAGCAGATTTTCGATGCCATCATCGAGACCCTCAAGGCCAACCGCCAGCCCGAGGGCTATATCCGGCCCCTGTGCTTCATCGGCGCTGGCGCCATGGGCGTCTTTCCCGGCGACAACCCGATCCAGACCATCATCGCGACCTGGCCCTGGGGCGCCTACCTTGGAGCCGAAGCCCTGGAAAAGGGCATCCGCATCAAGACCTCGACCTTCACCCGGCATCACGTAAATGTCATGATGACCAAGGCCAAGACCTGCGGCAACTACGTCAACTCCGTGCTGGCCAAGCGCGAGGCTCTGGCCGACGGCTACCACGAGGCCCTGATGCTCGACGCCGAAGGCTATGTGTCCGAGGCCACGGGCGAGAACATTTTCATGGTCCGAAACGGGGTGATCAAGACTCCGCCGCTGGGCTCCATCCTGGCCGGCATCACCCGCGAGACGCTCATGATCCTGGCTGAAGACCTCGGTTACACCGTCATCGAGGACCGCTTCACGCGTGATGAACTGTACTGCGCCGATGAAGCCTTCTTCACCGGCACGGCGGCCGAGGTCACGCCCATCCGCGAAATCGACCGCCGGACCATCGGCGAGGGCAGTCGCGGTCCGGTCACGGCAGCCTTGCAGGACGCCTATTTCAAGCTGCTGCGCGGCGACAATCCCAAGTACGGAAAGTGGCTGGCCCGTTACACGATCTAGCTTTTTCGATCATTGCGCGCATGCCGGGTCCCGCTCAGGCGGAACCCGGCGTTCCATGAACTTTTGCCCCCCCTCCACGCACCATGAGTCAGGAAAGCCTTACCGCCCGTTACCGCCCTCAGAGTTTTGCAGAAGTGGCCGGCCAGGACGCTGTCAAGCGCATCCTCTCCCGGGCTGCGTCCACAGGGCGGGTTGCACCGGCCTATCTGTTCAGCGGGACCCGCGGGGTGGGCAAGACCACCCTGGCCCGCATCTTCGCCAAGGCCCTGAACTGCCAGAACGGACCCGCCCTGGAGCCCTGCAACCAGTGTCCGATCTGCCGCCAGATCACCCTTGGCTCGGCCGTGGACGTGGTCGAAATCGACGGCGCGTCCAATACCGGCGTCGACAATGTCCGTCGCCTCAAGGAAGATGTGGGATATGCGCCGCTCGAGTGCCGCTACAAGGTCATCATCATCGACGAAGCGCACATGCTCTCCAAGCAGGCCTTCAATGCGCTCCTGAAAACCCTAGAGGAGCCGCCCGGCCACGTGACCTTTATCATGGCCACCACGGAACCGGAAAAATTTCCCCAGACCATCATCAGCCGCTGCCAGCATTTCGTCTTCAAGCGTCTGCCCCAGGCTGACCTGGTGCGGCATCTTGACGGTGTGCTCACGCGTGAATCCATGCCGGCCGAGCCTTCCGCCGTGACCCTCATAGCCCGGCGCGGGGCCGGATCGGTCCGTGACGGCATGTCGCTTCTGGGCCAGGTCATGGCTCTGGGTTCCGATTCCCTGACCCTGGCCGACGTGCGCGAGGTGCTGGGACTGGCCGGGAGCGAGGTCTTCGTGCGCCTGATCGAATGCGTGCAAGCCCGGGACCTGCAGGGCCTGCACGCCCTCTTGACCCAGATTCTGGATCAGGGCGTGGACCTGGGTTTCTTCCTGCGCGAACTGGCCGGTTGCTGGCGCAATCTTTTCCTGCTGCACCAGATGGGTGATGCGGCGCGGAGCATCATCGACCTCCCGGCCGAGGAAGTGGACATCTGGGCCAGTGTCGCGCCCGGTTTTTCTCTGGGGCATTTGCACGCGGCCTGGCAGATGACCATGGACAGCCAGCGCAAGGTGCTGACCAGCATGGAGCCTGCCCTGGCCCTGGAGCTGCTGCTTCTCAATCTGGCGTGTCTGCCCGATCTTTTGGCCATGGGGGCCTCGGAAGCCCGCCCCGGCGGCGATCCCGGCCGAGGAGGAGCCCCCGCGCGTCCCGCCCCGTCCCGACCCATGACCCCGCCCGCCTCGCCAGCCGCGTCCCGTGCCCCGGGTAACGCCACGGCCCGGCCGGCTCCAGCATCTTCCCCGCAGCCCGCACAGGCCGCGCCTGCCGCACAGGCCGCGCCTGCCGCACAGGCCGCGCCTGCCGCACAGGCCGCGCCTGCCGCACAGGCCGCGCCTGCCGAATCGTCCAGGGCGCTGCCCCGATCTGCTGCCCAGGCTTCAGGGCCGGGCATGTCGTTGCGGGAAGCGCAGGCGGATTTCAGCAGCCGGGCCGATGGGCCAAGCGCGGCTCCTCCTGTATCCGCTGCCCAGGCCGTGCCTGCCGGTCCCAAGAATTGGGCCGGATTCGTGGCTTTTTGCGCCAAGCGCGCGGAAGGGGCGAAGCCTTTGCCTGGTCTGGACAAGGCGCAAGGAGAGCTTCGGGGTGCTGAACTGGTCATGACCAGCCGGCATATTTTTCTGTGCGACCGCCTCAAGGCCAGCATGCCCTTGCTGACGGAAGCGGCCCGTGCCTACTTCGGTCCCGGCGTGACGCCGAGGGTTGATGCACCGGCGGAATCGGTGCGCAAGACCCGCACCGAACTGCGCGAGATGGCCCTGGTAGATCCCGTGGTGCAGGAGGCTCAGGAAAAATTTCAGGCCCGGATCGTCGAGGTCCGGCCCCTATCAAACGGAAATTCCAAGGAGAGCGAGATATGAACGAACTTATCAGACAGGCGCAGATGATGCAGAAGAAGATGCTGCGCACTCAGGAAGAGATAGGCAAGAAGGAAGTGGAGACCAGCGTGGGCGGCGGCATGGTCACGGTCAAGGCGACCTGTGCCGGAGAGATACTGTCCGTGGTCATCGACCCGGCCGTGCTCGAGGACGTGGACATGCTCCAGGACATGGTTCTCTCGGCGGTCAACGAAGTCCTGAAGAAGGGCAAGGACCTGATGCAGGGCGAGATGGCCCAGATCACCGGCGGGATGAAGATTCCCGGTCTTTTCTAGGGAGCCCGGGTGCAGCGTCTTCCTTCTCCCTTGCAAAAGATCGTGGATCAGTTTTCGGCCCTGCCCGGGGTGGGGCCCAAAAGCGCCCTGCGCATGGCCCTGACCCTGCTCAAATGGCCAGAAGAGTCCGTGCGCTCCTTCGGTCGCGACATCGAGGGGCTGCGCAGCGCGCTGCACATCTGCTCGCGCTGCTGCGGTCTGGCCGACAGCGATCCCTGCCATCTCTGCACCGATCCCTCAAGGACGCCAGAGCAGCTCTGTCTGGTCTCGGAATGGGACAGCCTCATGGTCATGGAGGAATCCGGCATCTTCAAGGGCCGCTACCTGATCCTGGGCGGCCTTTTGTCCCCCCTGGACGGGGTCGATGCCGGAAATCTCGAGTTGGACAGGCTTGAATCCATTCTGCGGGAAGGTCAGGTGCGCGAGGTCATCCTGGCTCTGGGCTCGACCATGGAGGCCGAAGCCACGGGCTCCTATGTTCACAACCTGCTGACGCGCAGCTTTCCGGGCGTGTCCGTGACCCGTCTGGCCCAGGGCATTCCGCTGGGGTCGGAGATCAAATACGTGGACCGCGAAACCCTGAAGCAATCCCTCAAGCACAGGCAGTCCCTGTAGCCCCATGAGCAGCATCCAGGGCGAAGTCGTCTCCGTCGTCTACCACAATCCCGAAAACGGTTACGTCATCGCACGCGTGGACTCGCCTTCCGAGCCCGGACAGATCAACGTGGTCGGGCTTCTGGGCGACGTGGCTCCGGGCGAGTCCCTGCGCATGTCGGGCGAGTGGGTCGAGCATCCCAAGTTCGGGCGGCAGTTCAAGGCCGACTCCTGCGAACATCTTCTGCCCGCTTCCATAAACGGCATCCGCCGCTTTCTGGGCTCCGGGGCGATCAAGGGCATCGGCGAGAAGACCGCCGACCGCATGATCAGCCGTTTCGGCAGCCAGATTCTCGACATCATGGATTCGGATCCCGAACAGCTCCTCGAAGTGGAGGGCATCGGTCCGGCCAAGCTTCGGACCATCATTTCCTCCTGGCAGGAGAAGCGCGAGGTGCGCGGGCTGATGCTTTTCCTGCAGACGCATGGCGTGGCCACGACCTTTGCCCACCGCATCTTCCGTCATTACGGGGTGAACGCCGTGCAGCGCCTGCGCGCCAACCCCTATGACCTGGCCTATGATATCCATGGCATCGGTTTTCGTACCGCCGATGAGGTGGCGCTCAAACTCGGATTTGCCGAGGATGCGCCCCAGCGTCTGGAGGCCGGAGTGGAGTATTGCCTGCGCCAGGTGGCTGACGGGGCCGGGCACATGTTCCTGCCGCGTCCGGTCCTGGTGGAGGAGGCGGCCAAACTGCTGAACTGTCATGACCTTGAGCTCATCGAGGAGCAGATCGATGCCCTGGTCGAGCGCAAGCGCCTGGTCATCGAGCCTCTGCCGGAGAAGGGCGTGCCCGAGGCCGTTTTTCTGACGTACTTCTACCGCACCGAGCGCGAGATTGCTTCGCGTCTGCAGGGTCTGCTCGATCATGTCAGCCGCATCGACCCGGAAAAGATATCGAAAGCCGTGGAGCGGGAAGAGCAGCGCCAGTCCCTGACCCTGTCGGAAGAGCAGCGCGCCGCGGTGGAGTCGGCCTGCGGGCACAAGGTCTCCATCATCACCGGAGGTCCGGGCACGGGCAAGACGACCATCACGCGCGTCGTGGTGCGAGCCTTGAAGGCCCTGGGGCTGAAAATTTCCCTGGCCGCGCCCACGGGCCGGGCCGCCAAAAGGCTGGCCGAGGCCACCGGGTTCACGGCCACCACCCTGCACCGGTTGCTGCGCTACCAGCCTGCCACGGGCTTCGAGTTCAACGAGGAGAAGAAGCTCAGTGCCGATGTCATGGTCGTGGACGAGGTATCCATGCTCGACTGCGGCCTGTGCCTGTCGCTCCTGCGGGCGCTGCCCCTGACCTGCCGCCTGGTTTTCGTCGGCGATGAGAATCAGCTGCCGTCGGTGGGCGCGGGCAATGTGCTCGGAGACATGATCGAGAGCGGCGTGATTCCTGCCGTGCGCCTGACCCACATCTATCGACAGGCGCGCGAGAGCATGATCGTGGTCAACGCCCACCGCATCAACGAGGGCGAGTTTCCTCTCGGCAGTCCGCATGTCCCTCCCAAGGCCGATTTTTTCTGGGTCGAGAAGGAAAACCTGCTCGAACTGCAGGCCCTGGTCCTGCGCATGGTCTGCGAGCGCATCCCCGAAGCGTACGGCCTTGACCCCATGACCGACGTGCAGGTGCTGACCCCCATGCACAAGGGCGAGGTGGGCACCATCGCCTTGAACCGCCTGCTCCAGGAGCGACTCAATGCACAGGGGCGGGAGTTGGTCCGCGGCCAGCGAAGCTACCGGGTCGGGGACCGTATTCTGCAGCTCAGGAACAACTACGACAAGGAAGTCTTCAACGGTGACCTGGGGCGCATTCTCGCCTTCGATTCCGAGGACGAGACCCTGGTCGCTGAATTTGACGGCCGGGAAGTGGAGTATGGTTTCGACGAGCTCGACGAGATTGGTCTGGCCTACGCCATCAGCGTGCACAAAAGTCAGGGCAGTGAATACCCGGCCGTGGTCATGCCGGTGGTTTCGCAGCATTACATGCTCCTGCAGCGCAATCTGATCTACACCGGATTGACCCGCGCCAGGAAACTGGCCGTGCTCATGGGCTCGCGCCGCGCCATGCACATGGGGCTGGGCAACGAGCGCGGGCGACAGCGCCACACGTCGCTGGCCGCGCGTCTTGCAAAAGAGCATCAAATCTAGTCCAAGGGGCTGAAAGAACGGACGAATGGGGCTGAAATCACGGATTTGAGGGCGCGAGATGCGTTGACAGGCCTGTGAAAGCTTGTCTATGGAGTCTCTTTTGTGGATTGCGGGCGTGGCGGAACGGTAAACGCATCAGCCTTAGGAGCTGACGCCAAAAGCTTGTAGGTTCGAATCCTATCGCCCGCACCAAAACAAGAAAGACGAGTCCTGGCCATCAGGGAATCCTATGCCCGCGACGTGCCTGGACGTGACGATTCAGACATACTGAGGAAATGACGGGGACGGGTACGCCGAGGGAAAGAGCCCCGGCCCGCCTCCCTCGTAATATCGATTATCCGGGCCCCCGAGGGAGCGCCCATCACCTAAGGAGTGGAGTCATGGAATACAAAGTCGAAGAGCTTTCCCCGGTCAAGCGCAAGGTGGCGGTGGAAGTGAGCGTCGAGGAAGTGCAAGCAGCGCTGACCGCAACTGTGGCCCTGTATCGCAAGGGCGCGGAGATAAAGGGTTTCCGCAAGGGCAAGGTCCCGTCCTCCGTGGTCGAGGCCAAGTACCGCAAGCAGATTTACGGCGAGGCCACGACCGACCTGATCAACTACCATATCAATGAGATTCTGGGCGAACTCAAGCTCTCTCCTCTTTCCCGCATCGACGTCGATGCCAAGGAAATGGAGCGGGAAGAGAATTTTTCCTATTCGTTTTCCTTTGAAATCGCGCCGTCCTTCGACCTGCCCGAGTACAAGGGCCTTGCCGTCGAGGAAGAAGACATCGTCGTCGATCCGCAGCAGGTTGAGGACGTCATCGAGCGCATCCGTCAGAACATGGCCAAGACCGTGATCATCAAGGAAGAGCGTCCCGCCGCCAACGGCGATATCGCGGTCATCGACTTCCAGGCCTTCCAGGATGGAGCCGCCATGGAAGGAATTGCCGCCAACAAGTTTGAACTTCCCCTGGGCGAAGGCAATTCCCTGCCCGAGTTCGAGGACATCGTCATCGGCATGACTCCCGGCGACACCAAGGAGAGCGAGCTGACCTTCCCCGCGGATTTCATCAACGACAAGCTGGCCGGCCAGACCGTGTCCATGCAGATCACGCTGCACGCCATCAAGGTCCGTGACCTGCCCGAGGTCAACGATGATTTCGCCGAGCTTGCCGGTGGGTACACCTCCGTGCAGGACTTGAAAGACGCCATCGAGAAGTCTTACGTTTCGACCCGCAAGCAGCTGGTCAAGGGCGATGCCCAGAAGAAGCTGCTGGACGGCATCAAGGCCGAAGTCAGCTTCGATCTGCCGCAGAGCATCGTTGAAGAGCAGATCGACAAGCAGATCGTCGAGCTGCAGGGCACGCTTGAGCGTCAGGGCAAGAGCCTTGATTCCCTGGGCCGCACTCCCGCCGAGTTGCGCGAAGAGAACCGCGCCCAGGCCGAGGACGTGGTCAAGTCCTCCCTGGTGCTCCTGGCCATTGCCAGCGCCGAAAACCTGACGGTCGATCCTCAGGAAGTGGACCTGGTCCTGCAGAAGATGGCCGCGTCCACCGGTCAGGACTTCCATTCCATCAAGGATTACTACGAGCAGCACAACCTGATGATCCCGCTGAAGGATCGGGTTCTGGCCGACAAGGCCATGGAGCTTGTTTACGAAAACGCCACTGTGACCACGGTTCCCCCGGCAGCAGCTCCGAACGCATAGTTTCTTGGGGGGCCGGGCTTGACCCGGCCCCTTTTCTTTTCCGGGAAGTCCGCGTTCAATCTGGCAGGCAATGTGCAGGTCAAAGCGGGCGACCCGCGACTCCTTGGATACAGCCCTTGACACCCTGCCCCGGATCGTTATTTTTCAAATCTTTGGTGTCTGTCCCCATTTTTGTTTTTTAGGAGCTTTCATGGTCAGTAATTCCGTATTCGTCATTGAAAACACCGGCCGCGGCGAGCGGATGTACGATATTTATTCCCGCCTGCTCAAAGACCGCATCGTACTTCTGGGCACTCCCGTCGACGACCACGTCGCCAACTCCATCTGCGCCCAGCTGCTTTTTCTGGAGTCCGAGAATCCTGAGAAGCAGATCAGCATGTACATAAACTCTCCCGGCGGGGCCGTGACGGCCGGCATGGCCATCTATGACACCATGCAGTACATCTCCGCGCCCGTGGCCACCCTGTGCATCGGCCAGGCCGCGAGCATGGCGGCGGTGCTCCTGGCGGCAGGCGAGAAGGGCATGCGCTACACGCTGCCGCATTCACGCATCATGATCCATCAGCCCATGGGCGGATTTCAGGGACAGGCCACGGACATCGCGATTCAGGCCAAGGAAATCATTCGTCTGCGCGGCGAATTGAACGGAATCCTGGCCCATCACACCGGCCAGACGCTGGAAAAGGTTGAACAGGACACGGAGCGGGATTATTTCATGAGTGGGGAAGAAGCCTGCACATACGGTCTCATCGATCAGGTCCTGGCCTCTCGCAAGGAACTTGAATAGATTTAGGAATTATTTAGAATTTTTGAGGTAATCATGGCGGAAAGAAAAAAAAGAACCGGCAAGGACCTGACCTGCTCTTTTTGTGGAAAGGGACAGGACGAAGTGCTGAGGCTCATTGCCGGTCCGGATGTGTACATCTGCAATGAATGCATTGCCCTGTGCGATGACATTTTGAAGAATGACAATCGCAAGGAAGATCTTGATTCCTCGGACATCCCGTTGCCCCAGGAGATCAAGGCCGCCCTGGATGATTACGTGGTTGGGCAGGACGACGCCAAGAAGATCCTGTCCGTGGCCGTGTACAATCACTACAAGCGCATCAAGTACCACGCCCTGGTCAAGGATGACGTGGAGCTCGACAAGAGCAACATCCTCCTGATCGGTCCCACCGGTTCGGGCAAGACCCTGCTGGCCCAGACCCTGGCCCGCATCCTGAAAGTGCCCTTCGCCATTGCCGACGCCACGACGCTGACCGAGGCCGGGTATGTGGGCGAGGATGTCGAGAATATCCTGGTCCAGCTGGTCCAGAACGCCGATTACAATCTGGAGTCTGCGGCCAAGGGAATCATCTACGTGGACGAGATCGACAAGATCTCGCGCAAGTCCGACAGCCCGTCCATCACCCGCGACGTTTCCGGCGAGGGCGTGCAGCAGGCCCTCCTCAAGATCATCGAAGGGACTGTGGCCAATATCCCCCCCAAGGGCGGGCGCAAGCACCCGCAGCAGGAATTCATCCGCCTCGACACGTCGAACATTCTTTTCATTGTCGGCGGGGCCTTCATCGGGCTCGAAGACATGGTCAAGCAGCGCGTACAGGGCTCGAGCATGGGATTTGGCGCCAAGATGCGCCGCAAGCAGGACGACAATACCGACAGCCTGCTCAAGCAGGTTCACCCCATGGACTTGATCCGTTTCGGACTTATTCCTGAATTCACGGGGCGAATCTCGGTCATAACCTCCCTTACCGAACTCAAGGAAGACGATCTGATGCGCATCCTGCAGGAGCCCAAGAACGCCCTGGTCAAACAGTATCAGAAGATGTTCGAGCTTGAGAACGTGGAACTCAAATTCACGCACAATGCCTTAAAGGCCCTGGCCTCCAGGGCAATCAAGCTGGAAACCGGGGCGCGGGGCTTAAGATCCGTGATGGAGTCCATCATGCTCGACATCATGTACACTCTGCCGTCCACCAAGGACGTCACCGAGTGCGTCATCAACAAGGCCGTGGTGGAAGAGGGCAAGGAACCGTTGCTCCTTTTCAAACCCGAAGCCAAGAGCGCCTGACCATCCGTGGTCGGCCAAGACCCGCGAGATCAATCATGACCGATGCCATTGTTTTCGAGAAATCCACCCACGGGAGCATGATCCTTCCGGTCATGTCCCTGCGCGAAGTGGTCATGTTTCCCAAGTCCATCGTGCCTCTTTTCGTGGGCCGGGATTCTTCCATCAAGGCCATCGAGATGGCCTTGGACAGATACGAAAAGCGGATTTTTCTGGTCGCCCAGAAAGACCCCGGACAGGAGCGTCCCGATGTGGACGGCCTCTATGCCGTGGGCACGGTCAGCAAGGTCCTGCAGATGCTGCGTCTGCCCGACGGGACCATCAAGGTGCTCTTCGAGGGCTTGTACCGTGCGTCCTGGGACCATGAGCGCGGGCTCATGATCGAGGACGGCATCCAGATGGTGCAAGCCACCGCGCTGCCGGACATGGAGGGCAACCCCATGGAAGGCGAGGCTCTGGTTCGGGCCACCCACGAGGCCGTGGAGGAATATTCACAGGTCAATCGCAAGCTGGCCAAGGAGACAGTCCTGGCCATCACCAGCGTGTCTCAGCCTGGCCGTCTGGCCGACAGCATCGCCCCTCACCTGAAAGCCGCCTACGATCGCAAGCAAACCGTTCTCGAACTGCGCAACCCTGTCCGCCGCCTGGAGCGGGTCTATGAACTCATCCAGGAAGAGGTCGAGGTCTTTTCTCTGGAAAAGAAGATCAAGGGCCGGGTCAAGAAGCAGATGGAGGAGAATCAGAAGGATTACTACCTCGGCGAGCAGCTCAAAGCCATCCACAAGGAGATGGGCCGCGATTTTGACCCCAAGGCCGACATGGAGGAGCTCGAAGCCCAGCTCAAGGACAAGGACATGCCCGAAGAGGCTCGCGCCAAGGCCATGGCCGAGATGAAAAAGCTGCGCCAGACCCCTCCGTCCTCAGCCGAGTACGCGGTGCTGCGCAACTACGTGGACTGGATTCTGGCCCTGCCGTGGAACGTGATCCGCGATGTGGACATCAACATCAAGCAGGCGCAGAAAATTTTGGATGACGACCATTACGGCCTTGAAAAGCCCAAGGAGCGTATCCTCGAATACCTGGCCGTGCAGGCGTTGGTAAAAAAATTGCGCGGGCCCATTCTTTGTCTGGTCGGCCCTCCCGGCGTCGGCAAAACCTCCCTGGCCAAGTCCATCGCCCGAGCCACGGGTCGCGAATTCGTGCGCCTGTCCCTTGGCGGCGTGCGTGACGAAGCCGAGATCCGCGGCCATCGCCGGACCTATGTCGGTGCACTGCCCGGCAAGATCATCCAGTCGCTCAAGCGCGTCTCGACCAATAATCCGGTCTTCTGCCTGGATGAGGTCGACAAGATGAGCATGGACTTCAGGGGAGACCCCTCGGCCGCGCTCCTTGAAGTCCTCGATCCGGAACAGAACAGCGCCTTCAACGATCATTACCTGGATATGGACTACGATCTGTCCCAGGTCTTTTTCATCACCACGGCCAATTCCCTCCAGACCATCCCGCTTCCCCTGCAGGACCGCATGGAGATCATTACCATCCCCGGCTACCTCGAGACGGAGAAGGAACGCATCGCCACGGATTTCCTGCTGCCCAAGCAGCTTGAGCAGCATGGCCTGAAGCCCGAAAATCTGAGCATGTCTAAGGGCGCGATCCTTGAGATCATCCGCCGCTACACCCGTGAATCCGGCGTGCGCAACATGGAGCGCGAGCTGGCTTCGGTCTGCCGCAAGGTGGCCAGGGCTCTGGTGGAAGAGGGGGACATGGACAAGACCGTGGCCGTGACCAAGTCCATGCTTGGCTCCTACTTGGGTATTCCCAAGGTGCGGCATGGACAGCGTGAGGAGGAGCCCCAGGTCGGCGTGGCCACCGGTTTGGCCTGGACCCAGGTCGGCGGGGAGCTTCTCTTTGTGGAAGTGGCGCTCATGCCCGGCACGGGCAAGATCGAGATCACCGGCAAGCTTGGCGACGTCATGCAGGAGTCGGCCAAGGCGGCCATCAGCTACATTCGTTCCCGGTCGGAGTTTTTCGGACTGCGTAAGGATTTCTACAAGGAAATCGACACCCACATCCACGTGCCCGAAGGAGCCACCCCCAAGGACGGGCCCTCGGCCGGGATTACGCTGGCCACCTGCCTGGCCTCGGCCTTGCTTGACATTCCCGTCAGGAACGACGTGGCCATGACCGGGGAGATCACCCTGCGTGGCCGGGTTCTTCCCATCGGCGGGGTGCGCGACAAGCTCCTGGCCGCGCATCGCGGTCTCATCACGCGGGTATTGCTGCCCAAGGAGAACGAGCGGGATCTGAAGGAAGTGCCCAAGGTCATTCTGAAGGACCTTGAGATAGTGTTCGTCGAGAACATGGATCAGGTGCTGTGCGAGGCCTTGAAGGATGTCACCAAAGAGACGCTTTTCTGTCCTGTCGCCGACATCATCCCGGTCTCCAAGGCCCTGCTCAAGGGGCACGAGTTCTCAAGTCCGCAATAGCTCAACGTTAAACGAACGATTCAAACAAAACCCCCGTCGCGTAAAGCGGCGGGGGTTTTGTTTTTGGGTCATGGGCCTACGCCAAGAGAAAGACGGATTTCAGCTTGGCGGGGAATGAAGAATCTTTCGTCACGTCGTCTCGATGTCGTTCCCGCGGAGGCGGTGATCCGTATATTCAGCCACTGCGACGGTTTGTGTCCCGTGCCGGTTGTGGGCTCAACGCATGCGGTAGATCCAGACGGGCTTGTCTTGGCGATTGCGCAATACCGCCAAAGGCTTGAGGGCGGTGGCCTCGAATTCAAGGCTGACCAGCCAGGAGCCGGGCGAAAGTTCGCGCATGGCTTTTTCTGCTGCCGGACCCATGCTCTCGGGGCGCTGGAACATGTAAACCATGGAATAGGCCGACCAGTCGGCGTTCCAGATGTCTCCGTGACGCACCCGGGCGAAGGGGCAACGCCAGGCGCACATGAAGCGTAGCGGCCAGCTTCTCTCCAGTCCATGGAGCTGCGCCAAGGGGTAGACGCGGTACAGTTCGGCAAGGCCGTTGCCCAGCCCGCAGCCTGCGTCCAGAATACGGTCCGTGCATTTGAGCGGTGCGATCTGTTCGAGGCCATCCAGAATGCCAGCGGGGGTTGGAAAAAGCGGGGCATCCCGCCAGGCGCTCATGGGGTAGAGGAGCAGCAGCAGGGCAAGCGGGATCAGCCAGACCCAGGGCGGAAGTCCGGTTCCGAGGTTTGATGCAGCCAGAGAGAGGGGGAAGCCGGCGGCGATGAAAAGTTTGCGCCAGATGGAGGCGCCCATGGCGCTGGCAGCAAGACCAAGGCTCGTGGCCAGGGTCAGACTCCACGGAACCGGGGTTTGCAGGGCGTGCAGGCCCAGGAAAAGCGTCCAGCAAGCACTCCATGCAACAAGCGCAGGCAGCGGCCAGGGAAGAACCGGGCGGCGGCCTGGAGATCGTTCCGCCTTGCCAAGCACGGGTTTATTTCGGGTTTTGCGTCTGCTCATGATATTTCCGGGACAAGGATGACCCTTGGGCCGGACTGTGCGGGAATCGCATGCAAAAGAAAAGAGGCCTGTGCAGGTCCGCGTTTTTTTGTTGTGGTCCCCGCTGTTTTGTGCTGGTCTGCCTGCGCAATGAAACACGATGCACCCACCACTGCTCCGGACGATCTGGCACAGGCCCGCGCCACTCGCAACCCCCTGCGCAAGCTCTATTACTGGACCCTGCACTGGGCCGCCACGCCTTACGCTCTGCCGGCCCTGGTGCTCCTGTCCTTTGCCGAGAGCTCCTTTTTTCCCGTGCCACCCGATGTGCTGCTCATCGCCCTGTGTTTTTCGACGCCCGGACGCTGGTTCAAGCTGGCCGCGTGGTGCACTGCGGCCTCGGTCGCGGGGGGGATGCTGGGGTATTTCATCGGCTGGGGGCTTTGGGAGACGGTGGGGCTGCCCATCGTGCGCATGTACCATGGCGAGGCCGTGGTCGAGATGGTCCGCGTCTGGTATGAGAATTACGGATTCTTCGGGGTGCTGGTCGCAGCGGTGACGCCCATTCCCTACAAGGTCTTCACCATCGCTTCCGGCATGATGAGCTTTGATCTGGGACAGTTCGTCCTGGCCTCGGTGCTCGGCAGGGCGACCCGCTTTTTCCTGGTGGCTGGACTCATCCGCCTGTTCGGGGCGCGTATCAAGCCCTTCATGGAACGGCACTTCGAACTGGCCGCCTCGGCTCTGGTTGTGCTGGCCATTCTGGGCTTTGCGGCCATCAAATACCTGTAATGGAGTCAGGCCGTGCGGGCATTCCCTTGCGCCGGCTTATGTCAGCCTGAAGGCCAGATTTTGCTGAGTGCGCGTACGCTTTTGCTTTGCACCCATGGATCTGTGGTCAGCGCGTACTCCTTGAAATGGGGTGTTGAGCGGTGCACATCATAAAATGTTTGGGCGTCGGTGTACGTTTCGTAGAGGGTGAAGCGCTCCGGATTCTCGGGATCCTGCAGAATTTCAAAACCGAGACACCCCTCTTCTTTGGTGACCGAATTGTTGCCTTGCCGCATCACCGCCTCTCGAAAATTATCCACGAATTCCTTCCTGGTCACGACATCCACGATGACTACAAACATGAGCTGGCTCCTTTGGCGTTGTTGATCAACGAATAAGCTGTTTTGCCCTGTCCGTCTGGGTTGGCGTCAGGTCGGCGGGGACCTTCTCCCTGCCCAGAGCCATACACACGATGTAGCGGGCGCAATCTTCAAAATTCCCTTGGCAGTATTTGCGCTTCATCATGCTTGCCGTGCTTGGCATGTTTGCCATTTTGTCATTGAAGAAAAGGCACTTGGTAGTCAGTTCGCAATCGGGCATGAGTCCCCCTTATTAGCTTGCGCTTTGGTTACCAGACCTGACGGGGGCTGCCAATGAAAAATGCCCATGAGAGGAATCTGCCCATGATTTCCGGGCGCTCTCCAGGGGATTGTCCATACGAGTGCTGGTCGGCAGGACTCGAGATTCCTGAGTGACGGAAGTTTGCATTGGTGAGGAATTCCCGTTGACAGCTGACAGGGTCGGGGCTAATCAGGGCAAATTGATTAGGCACGTCTAATTATGTTTTTTATTGATCGCCTGAAGTTGAAGAGATTATTTGTTTTGTTGGTTTAGTTCGCAATGTATAAATCGCTGAGCGATCTAAATTGTGTTGCTCTTATGCTAAAATTATTAGACATGTCTAATTTAAAATAGGCTAAATAAGAGTGCCGGACTATGTTCAGGGAGATTGGAGATCGGGGGGAAGGGTCCGGGAAGACGGAGCGGAGATTTTTGGCTCGCCATGGGCAAGAGATTGATAACAGCGTCAGGGAGGCAGTATGTGTTTCAAGTTGGATAACGGTTCGGAGTTGTTTTCGGTTCATGACATGCACCGTTTGCGCAAGAAGGCTGATGGAGCGATGGGTTCGCGGTCATGGGCGCGTCGTGTCTCCGCTGCGCCCGGAAATGAAATTTCGGGAGATGTGGATACAGAGTGCCCAGGTGAAGCTGAAAAGGCTGCGTCCCGGCAAAGATAAGCTGAATAAAACTAAATGATCATCGGGGTTTGCTTATGCAGTGCACTGGAAAGGAATCTTTGCGCATTGAAATGTCCGAGGCCACTCTGACCCGGCTTATAGCCGAAGGGCATCTGGGGGCAGCGGACCTGCGATGCCTTGACCGGGCGTCCGGGCAGCGGTTGCGGCGCCTTTGTCTGAAAAGTTGCGTCTGGCGCAAGGCCGGAGGCGGCTGCGGGGCGCCTGGGACCTGCCCATACGGTTGCGAGGCCTCAAAGTGCTGAAACTGTGCAGGGATGGGCTGACCTTGTCGCGGCGAGCGTCGGGGCGCGGCCTGGTTGAGGTTGGAGCTAAGTCCGAGACAGTGTCCGGGGTGCCTCGCCAGGCAACCTGGCTGTCACGAATCGGAATCGTCAGGCGGATGGCTTTGCTGCTGCTTGTCCTCGTGCCGCTGCCCATGGCCGCGATTCTCGCTCTGATCGAGTCGGGCGTGGATATCGATCCTGTGAACATGCTGGTTCTGGGTCTGGCCTTGGGGCTTGGATTTTTGGCGCCCGTGAGCCGCGCCGGTGCATATTTTCTGGTCCTTCACGATCTGCGCGCCCTGAACGATTTTTGCTCGCAGATTCAAAAGGGCCGCTACGGAGCGCGTTTCGCGGTGGGCATCGAGGGCGATGACGAACATGAGATGCTGCGTCTCAAACGAAACATGAACTGGATGGCCCATCACATCGAATCCCAGACCAAGTCGCTGCATGAGCGTCTTGATGAAAGCGATCTGCGCAAGCGCTTTTACGAGGAGATGTCCTACCGCGACTCGCTGACCGGGCTTTACAACCGCCGCTATTTCGACCGGTTCCTGCCTGATGCCCTGCGCGATCCTGCGCGTGGTGCCGGCGTTTTCTTGGCGCTCATCGATTGCGACGGATTCAAGCAGGTCAACGATACACTGGGACATCAGGCAGGTGACGAGGTGCTGGCGACGCTGGGTCGAATCATCGCCCAGTCGGTGCGCGAAGGCGTGGATGTCGGGTTCAGATTTGGCGGGGACGAGTTCGGGGTCATTTTTCGGGCTTTCGAATTTTCGGCCTGCTGCAAAGCGTGCGAGCGAATCCGCTCCCGCTTTGCAGCGGACAACGACGCAAGCTGCACTGTCTCCATTGGCCTGTGCGCGTGGACTCCCGCGCGTGGATCAAGCGTGGCCGAGCTGGTGCATCATTGCGACAGTTGCCTCTACAGGGCTAAGGGCCTGGGAGGAAATCAGGTTTTTGCGGAAATGGCCAGCACGATTCCGTGCTGCCGTTTGGAGGCCGCCAGTTTCTAGGGCGGTTCAATCAATTTGTTCAGGGCCTGCGGGCCATCAATCCATCTTTTTGATGTAAGGATATATATGTTCAACATTGTTGGGCAGTTGCCGGAGGGCAAGGTCGTTTCGGCAACTGCCGGGCCGTGCGCTTCGCTGGTGCTGACCTTGCACCAGTTTGCCGAATCCCTGGGACGGGCCGTGGACGCCAAGGACGCCTGGACCTGCGCCCATTCCGAGGAAGTTGCCGTGGTCAGCCAGATATTGGCCCTGAACATGGGCTTCACCCCCGCACAGTCCGAGTTGGTCCATCTGGCCGGACATCTGCACGATATAGGAAAGATCGGCGTTCCCGACGCCATCCTGCAAAAACCCGGGCCGCTGACGGGCGAGGAATTCGAAGTCATAAAACGCCATCCGCTCATCGGCGAGGCCATCGTGCAGCCGGTCAAGGCGTTGAACGGGCACAGCGGAGTGGCGCGCATGATCCGCCATCATCACGAACGCTATGACGGTCTTGGATATCCGGATGGACTCAGCGGATACGATATCCCCATGGGCGCGCGGATTCTGGCCGTGGCAGACAGTCTTTCAGCCATGATGCAGCAGCGTCCCTACAAGGAGGCCATGAGCTTTGAGCATGCCGAGGCCGAGATCATGGCCCAGTCCGGGAAGATGTACGATCCCCGGGTGGTTCGGGCCTTCATGGCGGGCCGCGAGCATATCAGGTCCTGGGTGTCCGGCATGCGCGGAGATGAGCGGGCAGCGGGTTGATAGATGTTGCGAGGCATTGCGGGCCAGGTGCTGCGGCCTGCTGCCAGACTGGCTGGCGGCAAGCGTTTTGATCACACTTGTTTACCGATCTTTGGATAACTTTGCATAAAGACCTTGGTTCAGGGCCTGGGCATTGCTGCGCAGAGCCTGGGGGGAAAATCCGACCTGTTCGGATTTTTCTTTGACCCCGGCAACCTTTGACCAAGGAGTAAGTCATGATCAGTGGGATCGGTGCATCCGGATTTTCTCAGAGTATGGCGGCTCAATGGAACAGGTCCGCACAAAAGGATCCGGCCCAGATGAGCAAGGAACTGTTTTCCTCGACTGATACGGATGGTAGCGGAGCCATCGATCAGGAAGAACTGTCTGCGGCTCTTGCGTCCAAGCCCAGGAATGGTCAGGGGCCGGATGCGGCGGAATTGTTCAGTGCCCTGGATGCCGACGGGGACGGTCTTGTTACCGAGGAGGAGCACGAGTCGGGCCTGGCCTCCATGCACAAGGATCTGGCCCGGGCCAGCATGCTGACCGGCATGAGCATGGGACAGGACATGAAATCGCTGGCCGAGGCGCTTTTCACGGAAACCGACGCGGATGGGGATGGAAGCATCACCGCGGAGGAACTGGCGAGCGCCGTTGCGGCCAGGAACGAGGAAAGCGGGAGGAGTGTCGACGCTTCGGAACTTTTCGCCGCCCTGGACGCCGACGGCGACGGACTGATCACCGCGACTGAACACAGCGCCGGACTCGAGTCTCTGAAGGGCAACAATTCGCTTTCCGCTCTCGGTGGAGGAGCCGGCGGCCCCTCGCCCTCGGAAAGCGACGAGGGAGTGGAGAGTTACGACGCGGCGGACACGAATGAGGATGGCGTGGTAGATGCTGCCGAAATTCTCGCTTCTCTGGGCGTGACAGGCAGCGGCGTAGCGCAGAAGACGGGTCTTTCCCAGATTCTCATGTCCTCGAAATACGAGGCGTACCGTCTCATGGGCATGGACGCCCAGTCATATCTTTCAGGGGGAGGATTGTCCGTCACGGCATGATGTGGGGCCGGCTCGTCCGGCCCTGCATTTTCATCCCGGCTGCAGGGCGTTTCAGCGAACAGGTTTGTCCGGGTACCCGATGGGAGATGGCTTGAGGGGAAGCAGAATTTCGACGCAGAGTCCGTGTGGGTCCAGATTCCTTGCACGGATGCTTCCCCCATGCAGCCGCACCGCTCCTCGCGCAATGGCCAGTCCCAGGCCGAACCCGCCGTGACCTGAGGCGTTCGCATCACGATTGAAGGGTTCGAAAATCCGGGCAAGTTCCGTTTCCGGGATGCCCGGGCCCTGGTCCGACACTCGGATCAGGGCCGATTCTCCCCGGATGTCGATATCCAAATCGAGCATGGCCTCTGCCGGGGAATATCTTATTCCGTTGCGGATCACGTTTTCCAGCGCCCGCGCCAGAAGGCGCCGGTTGCCTTGAATAACGGCAGGGACTCGCTCGGTAAGCCGGACCAGGGAGCCTTGCACCCCGGTTTCGAAGCAGGCGTCGTGAACGATTTCCTCCGCCAGTTCCCCCAAGTCCACGAGTTCCCAACCGTCCCTGTCCACCCCGGAGTCAAGGCGGGCCAAGGTCAGGATTTCGTCAATGAGACAGTCCAGACGTTGCACTTCATGCTCCATGCGCACAAGGCTCGTTTCGAGCTTTCCCGGGTCCTGCCGAACAATGCCCAGGGCCACCTGCAGGCGGATCAGGGGGGAGCGGAGTTCGTGGGATACGTCATGCAGCAGCCTCTTCTGGGTCAGAATCAGGTTCTGCAGGTGCCCGGCCATGCGATCGAACTCCAGGCCCAGATCGTCAAATTCATCTCCGCGTCGTCGCAGGTGTCCGATCCTGGTATCCAGCCGTCCCGCGCCCATGGCTGCGAAGGCTTCACGCAGTCGCTTCACGGGCCTGGCCAGATACCAGGCCAGTAACGCGCTCAGGGTGAAGCTGGCGAGCAGGGCGAAAGCCAGAGGTATCCATGCCGGAGGCGGTCCGCCGGGCGGGGGGCCCCCCGTGGCATGTTGTTCGCTGGTTGGTTCCTGAGGAACAAAAATGATGTAGCGCCCGCTGGGCGCGTCGATGCGGCGCGCCTGCGGGGGGACTTCGGTGGTTGTGGCGAATTTTGCGGTCAGGGCCGCATGAGCGGGCGAAATGGTTCTGCCCCGGAGTTCCAGGCCCTCCGGGCCGATAACCAGCATGGGATGTCGGAGTTTCTGCAGCAAGGCGGCAAGGGCCTGGGGGCCGGCATACCGGAGCACGGATTCGGCCGTGTCCAGTTCAAACATGGTCTTGGGACCGCTTTGCAGGGATTGGCCGCGAATATCGGCCCGGCGGTGGAATTCGACACCGGCGACGGTCAGCATCCCGGCGACGAGCAGAGTTGCCCAGGTGGCCAGGAAGCAGCGCCAGAAGAGTTTGCCAGCGATCATGCCCACAACAGCTGATACCCTCGGCCGCGCAGGGTCTGGATGGGTGATCGGCCATCCTCGGAATGTCCCATCTTGTGGCGAATGCTCGAGAGATGCACGTCCAGGCTGCGATCGAAGCGGGTCAGGGGTCGTCCCAGGCCATTTTCGCACAGGACTTCCCGGCTGACCGGTTTTCCGGCATGCCGCAGCAGAATTTCGAGAATGGAAAATTCCGTTCCGGTCAGGTTGAGGGGGACGTCCCGAAACAGCACTGTGCGTTTTCCGGGCCACATCACGAGGTCTCCGGAGGACAATATTTCAGGGTCCGGTTCTCTGTTCATGCCAGAACGACGAAGGATGGCCCGGATGCGGGCGACCAGTTCGCGTGGGGTGCAGGGTTTGGGGACATAGTCGTCGGCACCCAGTTCCAGGCCCAGGATTCGGTCCATGTCATCGCCCATGGCCGTGAGCATCAGCACCGGAACCATGCTCTGGGAGCGGATGGCGCGCAGGGTGTCCATACCGGACATGCCCGGCATCATCACGTCCAGGATGACCAGGTCGAATTTTTCGCTCAATGCGAGGGGTATTCCGGCCGCCCCACTGTTTTCGGGGTGCAGGGCGAGGCCTTCCGCAGCGCAGTATTCTTGCAGCAGGGCGCACAGGTCCCGGTCATCGTCGATGAGCAGGATGGGCGTCCCGGGTTTGGGCAGACCGTCGCTCCAGGGTGGAAATCCGTGTTTCATTGCTCTTCTATGCCGCAGGAATCGAGGTCATGCACGCGTCGGTCGGGAATGAAGATGTAAAAAAATGTAAATTTCGACTCAGTAGATCTTGCGCTTGGAGAAGCTCGAGCCCAGCACCGTGAAGGTGTTCTCCACTATGAAGAGGGCCTGTGGATCGTGCGTGAAGGTGATCTCTTCGAGTTTCTTGAGCTGGATGTTGTTGACCACGGTCATGAGCACGTTCTTTTCGCGCTTGCTGAACGCTCCCATGCCTTTCAGGAAGGTAGCGCTTTGCTTCAGGGAATCGAGGATGGCCTGGCTGATGGCTTCGGAATGATCGGAGATGATGAAGACGACCTTGCGCTGTGAAAAGAGCGCGAGGGTCTGTTCGACCATGGCGGAGGTGATGAAGACCAGGATCAGGGAAACAATGACCAGATCGGTGGGCATGGTCGTCAGGCAGAGCAGGAAAAGCACAAGGTTGAAGCCGAAATAAACCTTGCCCACGCCGATATTGTAGTTCTGGAAGAGATAGACCGCGAGGATGTCAAGGCCGCCTCCCGACCCCAGGGAGCGTAGGATGAGCCCTCCGCCGAGTCCGTTCAGCACCCCGCAGGCCACGGCCGCGTAGAACTGGTCATGGATCACGACGGTGAAGTTCATGAGTTCGTAGGCCACTGTCATGACCATAAGCCCATAGAGGCTGTAGAGAACGAAGCGGGGACTGAGCTTGTACCAGCCAAGGGCAAAGGCGGGCAGGTTGATCAGAAAAAAGAGAATGCCCGGGGTGAGCCAGCCAGTCGAATAATAGATGAGCGCGCCCACGCCGAAAAAACCGCCGGGTATGAACTTCTGGGGAATGGCGATTCCTTTCATGGCGAAGGCGCACATGAGCGCTCCGCTGGTGATCAGAAAAAGGTTCCAGCGGATGGAGTAGGCCAGATCAAAGCGTTTTATTGCGGGCCTCAAGGGATTTGTACCAGACATTCATGCTCTCAAGATCGCCTTTGATCTGGGTGTTGTTGGGCAAGGTGCCGGCGAAGGCGTACCCCTGCCTGGCAAAAACGATATTCATGCCGGTGGCGTGGGCCCGGGCGATGGTGTAGGCGGTGTCGATTCCGGTCTTGGCCATCTCCCTTTCCATGTGCGCCAGCAGAATGCTGGCCAGACCCTTGCCGCGACACTCGGCGCTTGTGGCGAAGTCCGTCATTTCCACATTGCCGGCGGAACAATCCATTTCAGCCGATGCCAGGGCTGTCAAGTGACCCGAGTCATCGCGAATCCCGAAGTAACGCACGTGCGAATCCATTGTCTCGCGCAGATACTCCGGATCGTGGATGGGGAAGGGATAGGTTTCGAAAACCTGGCGATAGAGTTCCGCCATGGCTTTAGCATCCTCTGGTTTCATTGCGTCGATCTTCCACCCGTACGGCAGGCTTCGCCCGCTTTGAACGCTTTGCTCCTTGGCCGTGCTCAGCACTTTTTGCACCAGCTTGGGGCTGCTGATGACGGAGCGCTCCCTTTTGGGATACTTGGCCATGAAGCAGCCGTCCTCGCTGCCGTTGAACATGCCCGGGACTCTGGCTTCCACCTTGAAGCCCTGGGCTCTGAACCAGCCCTCGGCCGGTCCGGGGACCTTGGCGAAAAGCTTGGAATAGCCGTTGGTCGAGGCCAGTTGCTCCATGAAGCGGATGATGCGCGGCACATCCGGGGAAGCCAGTTTCATGAGATAGACACGGTCGCTGGCCGGTCCGTGCTGGAGCAGGGCCCCTGTCATGCGAATCATGCTATCAGGCTGCATCGGTACGCCTCCCTATGCGTTCGTTCTCTTCGGGAGTCAGGCTCTGGGTGTCATCCCAGTCGGCGAGCAGGCTCTCGATGCCGATGGCCTTTTCCTCGGCGTCGGCCTCGCGCAGCTGCAGGTTGCAGGTCGTGCACTCGCGGTCGCAGTAGGTCGGCTCGTAGTGGGCGGGCTCGTGATAGGTGGTGATGACGCCCTCGTAGTTGCGCAGCACGACCTTGTTCGCGGTCCAGGAGATGATGTAGTTGGGCATGAGCGGGATCTTGCCGCCGCCGCCCGGAGCATCGACCACGTAGGTAGGGATGGAGAAGCCGCTGGTGTGGCCGCGCAGGCTCTCCAGGATCTCGATGCCCTTGCCGATGGGCGTGCGGAAATGGGTCAGGCCCTCGGACAGGTCGCACTGGTACAGGTAATAGGGGCGGACCCTGTTGCGCACCAGCTTGTGGTTCAGGACCTTGATCAGGCGCGGACAGTCGTTCACTCCGGCCAGCAGCACGCTCTGGTTGCCAAGGGGAATGCCCGCGTTGGCCAGCTTGGCCAGGGCCTGCTTGGACGAGGCCGTGATCTCCGCAGGATGATTGAAATGCGTGTTGATCCAGAGCGGATGATGCTTTTTGAGCATCTCGACCAGTTCGTCGGTGATGCGGTACGGCAGAACCACCGGGGTGCGCGTCCCGATGCGGATGACTTCCACGTGTTCGATGCTGCCGATCTCGGTCAACAGCCAATCAAGCATGTCGTCCGAAAGCAGAAAGGGGTCGCCACCGGACAGGAGCACGTCGCGTACCTGCGGAGTGTTCCGGATATATTCGATGCCCTGGCGCAGATCCTCGCGGCTCGGGATGGAGTCACGGTCGCCGACCTTGCGCTTGCGGGTGCAGTGGCGGCAGTACATTGCGCAGGTGTTGCTGACATGCAGCAGCACCCGGTCCGGGTAGCGGTGAGTCAGGCCGGGCACAGGGGAGTCCTCGTCCTCGTGCAGGGGGTCGCTCATGTCATGGCTTTCGATGCGCAGTTCGTCGGTCGAGGGGAATGCCTGCATGAACACGGGATCGTTGCGATAGTCGCTGGGATCGATGAGGGACAGATAGTATGGCGTGATGGCCATCGGAAACTTTTCCGTGGTGTTCTTCAGCGCTTTGCGTTCCTTCTCGGTAAATTCGATGCCAAGCAGACGCTCGACTCCCTCGATGGTTTTGATGCTGTTGCGGACGTGCCACTTCCAATCAGTCCAGTTGGAACGGGTAGCGCCTTCAGCAATGATTTTTGCCAGGCGTCGCTGGTTTTCAGAATATATCGGCATTCCATCTCCTTTTCCGCGACCGTTTTTCTCTGAATTATAACTAGGAGAGTTGATTCAAAGATTACATTTTGTAATTTATGAGTTCAAAAAAAATCAAAGAAAAAGCAGTTCTTTCATAAAAAGAACTATGTTCTGTAATAAGCAGAAATTTTGTAATGGTTTTGATGAATCTATTCTTGGTCGCAGGATTGGCGCTATAGATCACGCATGATCTTTCAGTTCAAGGGGATACGGGGGTTGTGTTTCGGGTATGAGTGAATACCCGATTGGGTGACTCTTTTTTCGAGACAAGACGGGGAGTGGCAAGCGATTGGAAGGACGTTTCCGGGAGCGGAAAATCAGAGCCGGACGCGCTCAATGCGCCCGGCTCCGAGGGATGCCTGGCAGGCCGCCCCCAGAGCGGCCTGCAAATTTGATTTTTTCTACAGTCAGCTAGCCTTGGTTCAATTTCTTTTCGAGCTCGGCCACGATGAGGGTGGTCTTGATGATCGTGTCCGGATTCAGTGACATGGAGTCTATGCCGCATTCGACCACAAACTCCGCGAACTCGGGGTAGTCGCTTGGGGCCTGACCGCAGATTCCGATGTACTTGCCTTTTTTGACAGCCACCTCGATGACCTGCTTGACGAAACGCTTCACGGCCGGATTGCGCTCGTCATAGACGTGGGCCACCAGTGAAGAGTCGCGGTCCACGCCGAGGATGAGCTGGGTCAGGTCGTTGGTGCCGATGGAGAAGCCGTCGAAGACTTCAAGGAACTCCTCGGCCATGATCACGTTGGACGGGATCTCGCACATGCCGATGACCTTGAGCCCGTTCTCGCCCTGTTTCAGGCCATACTCGGCCATGGTCTCAATGACTTTTTTCGCCTCTTCCACGGTGCGCGGGAAGGGGATCATGATCTCCACGTTGGTCAGTCCCATTTCCTCGCGGATCTTCTTCATGGCCCGGCATTCAAGGCCGAAGGCCTCCTTGTAGTTCGGGGAGTAGTAGCGCGAGGCCCCGCGCCAGCCGATCATGGGGTTCTCTTCTTCCGGCTCGAAGAGCTTGCCGCCGATGAGGTTGGCGTATTCGTTGGACTTGAAGTCCGACAGGCGTACGATGACCTGCTTGGGATAGAAGGCGGCCGCGATCATGCCCACTCCTTCGGCCAGCTTGTCGACAAAAAACTCCGCCTTGTCGGCATAGCCCGAGGTCATGTCGGCGATGGCGCGCTTCAGGATGTCGTCCGGCAGGTCCTCGTAGTTCAGGAGCGCCAGGGGATGGATCTTGATGTAGGAGTTGATGATGAACTCCTCCCGCGCCAGGCCCACTCCCTCGTTGGGGATGAAACTTTTCTCGAAAGCCTGTTCGGGGCTGGCCAGGTTCATCATGATCTTGGTTTTGGGTTTGGGCAGGGTGCCAAGATCAGTCTCCTGGATCTCGAAGGGCACAAGCCCCCGGTAGACGCTGCCGATGGAACCCTCGGAGCAGACCACGGTCACATCCTCGCCCTGGCTGAGTTTTGTGGTCGCGTTGCCCGTGCCGACGATGCAGGGGATGCCGAGTTCGCGGCTGACGATGGCCGCGTGACAGGTCCTCCCGCCACGATTGGTGACGATGGCCGAGGCGATCTTCATGATCGGCTCCCAGTCCGGGTCGGTCATGTCCGTGACCAGGACCTCGCCCTTGCGGAAAGTGTGGATCATCCCTGCGGATTTAATGACCTGCACCGGCCCCTGGCCGATAAGTTCGCCCACGGACTGGCCTTCGACCAGTGTCTCCCCCTTTCCCGTAAGGACGTATTTCTTGAGGACAGCCAGATCTTTCAGGGAGTGCACCGTCTCCGGCCGCGCCTGAACGATGAACAGTTCGCCGGTCTGTCCGTCCTTGGCCCATTCGATGTCCATGGGCGTGAACTGGCCGCGATGGGCGCTGTAATGTTCCTCGATGGTGCAGGCCATGCGGGCCAGGGCTACAACCTCCTCGTCGCTTATGACCAGCCTGCGCCGATCCTCTTCGGGCACGGCCACGTTCTTGGTCGGGGCCTTGGCATCGGTGGTGTAGATCATCTTGATGGCCTTCCCGCCGACCCGCTTCATGATGATGGGCTTGAACCCTTTTTTGAGGGTGGGCTTGAAGATGTACCATTCATCCGGGTTGACTGCGCCCTGGACCACGTTTTCACCCAGACCCCAGGCTCCGGTCAGAAAAACCGCGTCCTTGAAACCGGTCTCGGTGTCGATGGAGAACATGACGCCGCTGGCCGAGAGGTCCGAACGCACCATCTTCTGCACGCCGATGGACAGGGCGATGGAGAAATGGTCGAAGCCCTTGTCCTGGCGGTAGGAGATGGCCCTGTTGGTGAACAGGGAGGCAAAGCATCGCTGGCAGGCGTCCAGCAGGTCTTCGGCGCCCCGGATGTTCAGGTAGGTCTCCTGCTGGCCGGCGAAGCTCGCGTCGGGCAGATCTTCAGCCGTGGCCGAGGAGCGCACGGCCATGTCCACATTCTTTCCATATGTTTCTTCCAGCTTGCGGTAGGCGCCTATGATGGCGCCTTGCAGGTCCGCCGGGATTTCGAGATTGCGGATCAGGGCGCGGACGCGGCTGCCGCGCTCCATGAGATTGTCCATGTCGTGGGTGTCAAGGCCTTCCATGATGCCCTTGATCTTGTCCATGGCCCCGGAAGCCTTGAGCAGATGGCGATAGGCATGGGCAGTGATCGCGAAACCGTTCGGAATGGGCACGCCCTTGGGCACAAGGTTGCGGTACATCTCGCCGAGGCTCGCGTTCTTGCCGCCGACCAACGGCACATCTTCTATTCCCAGTTCGTCGAACCAGAGCACAAATGCGTTTTGTTTATCCACGGAAGTCCTCCTTGGGTGCAAAAGGAATTTGAGCGCATCTTTTTTTTTATCTCACGGCTACCCGAATTGTGCAACTCGTGAAGTGCTTTAGGCCAGGCCAAAGTCGTGGCCGGAAGCCTTGTTTTTGCTTCCTGTCATAATTCGCATGTGTTTAATCGACTATATTTAAAGAAAATAATTCTATTGTTACCGTTTTGTGACAGTTTTGTTTCCCAATCGTAAAAAAACTTTTCTTAACGCCTAAGATACCATACAGAGGTGCGGGTTTCGCGTCTTTGTCATACAACCATCACAAAAAATCCCATGGAAAATTTATGCTCAATATTTTGATTCAGACCCTTGGAGGGCTCGGTATTTTCATCCTCGGGATGAAGCTCATGACCGAGGGCCTGCAGATGGCCGCAGGCAACAGGATACGCAACGTTCTAAAAGCCGTGTCCGATAACAGGGTGGTGGGATTTGCCACGGGCGCGGCCGTCACCGCCCTGGTGCAGTCGTCATCGGCCACCACGGTCATGCTCATAAGCTTCGTCTCGGCCGGGCTCATGTCCCTGACCCAGGCCGTTGGCGTGATGCTCGGCTGCAACGTGGGCACGACCATGACCGCCCAGCTCATCGCCTTCAAGCTCTCGAATCTGGCCCTGCCGGCCATCGCCATCGGAGTCCCCCTCAAGTATTTTTCCACGCGCAAGAAATATCGCTATCTGGGCGAAGTCATACTGGGTTTCGGCCTGCTCTTTTTCGGCATGACGGTCATGGGCGACGGATTGAAGCCGCTGCGCGTAGAGCCTGAATTCATAGCCTTTTTCACCAAGTTCAACGCCTCTTCTCTCGGCGGGATACTGCTTTGCGTGGCCACCGGCTGCGGGCTGACCATGATTTTGCAGTCTTCCTCGGCCACGGTGGGTCTGACCATGGCCCTGGCCACCCAGGGGCTGCTCGACTTTCCTTCGGCCATGGCCCTGGTTCTGGGCGAGAACATCGGCACCACCATTACAGCCGAGCTTGCCACCATCGGAGCGTCGAACATCGACTCCCACCGGGCGGCGCGGTCCAACACCATGTTCAACGTGCTTGGCGTGATAATCATGCTGCTCATCTTTCCCTGGTTTTTACAGGGCGTTGAGTGGATAACCCAAAACGTCATGGGGGCTGAACCTTGGGATATCCATGTCGGGGAGGAATATCCCCATGTGGCACGCTATCTGGCCAACGGCCATACGCTTTTCAACTTGACCAACGCTCTCGTTTTTCTGGTTTTCCTGCCCGTGCTGGTGCGGATAGGGACCTGGATGTCTCCCAAGGACAAGACCACGGGCGACTCCCTCTTTCGCCAACCTGTCTTTGAACAGCACGTCGAGGACAACCCCGTGGCCGCGCTGGCCCAGGTACGGGGTGAAATCCATCGCATGTCGCTGACCGTGCAGGCGGCATACAACAACGCCCTGGAATGTCTGGAGACGCGGGATCATCGCACCATTCGCCAGCGGCAGCGGTTCGAAGACCAGGTCAACGCCATGCACAGGGCCATTTCCACCTTTCTGGCCAAGACCATGCAAAGCGAGATCAACGAGGCCATCTCCAACGATATCGCCGAGCAGATGCGCGTCGTCAACAACCTTGAACGTATCGGCGATGCCGTGGAAGCGTTTGGCCTGCTGTGCGAGGATATTGTTGATAACGAACTGAAATTCAACGAGGTCGCCATGCGCGATCTGTTCATTATCGCGGCCAAGGTCGATGAATTCCTGAAAATGATCAGCGAAGCCCTGATCAGGCAGCCCGAGGATCTGATGGAGAAGGCCGAAGAGGCGGAGCGAACCATCGACGCCATGCGCGAGACCATGCGCGAGGCCCATATCGAGCGGCTCAAGATCGGCAAATGCGGGATCGAGGGCGGCCTTACCTTCATCAACCTTCTGGCCCGGCTCGAAAAAATCGGCGATTACTGCTATTCCATCGCCCGCTCCGTGTCTTCCGAGAATTAGCCCCTCCCCCTGACTCATAGCCCCCCGGATTCCCGCAAGATGTAACGTCTTGCGGGAATTCCTTGCTTCCATCGTCCTGCACCGGTATTCTTTCGGCAAAAGCATGCGCGTTTTGCGGGATTTCGTGGTTCATCGGAGGCAGTATGCGATTTCCGGTTTTTCCCTCCATCCGGGCAACCCTGGTTTTTCTGGTCCTTCTGGCCGTCATGCCGGCTTTGGCCATCATGCTCTTTTCGGGTTACGCCCTGCGCGAGAACATGATTCGCAGCGCCGAGACGAGTGTCTTGCGGCAAGTCCAGGTCATGGCCTCGCGCCACGAGCAGGTTGTTGATAACGCCCGGTTGCTGCTGGCCACCCTGGCCAAGGCGCGCGAAATACAGACGCTCGACCCGCTGGGTTCCCAACTGCTGCTGGAGGAAATACTCTCTCGCAATGGGGTCTACGTCGCCCTGGCCTTGTCTGATCCCGATGGTCGTATTGTGGCGGTGTCTCCGGTGGACTCTTTTTCCTCCATCGAGGACGAGGCCTATTTTCAGGAAGCCAGGCAAAGTATGCATTTTGTCATGGGTAATTATCACCTGCACCCTGATGTGCGGCGTGTGGTAATGGAATTTGCCCAGCCGGTCATTGACCAGGACGGATCTTTGCGCGGAGTGCTGGTCGCGTCATTTGATCTGAACTATTTCAAGAATATTTTCGCCGATGCCCACTTGCCCGCAGGATCCGTTTTCACTCTGACTGACGCCGAAGGCATCCGCCTGACCCGTTTTCCGGAAACCGAGAAATACACATGGGTGCCGGATTTGCCCTATATGATCGAGAATATGTCGATAGACGCGGACGAGGGCACTTTTTTTGACAAGGGTGTTGATGGGGTGCGGCGACTATACAGTTTCAAGCGGTTCCAGTTTGCGGATGCTCCGTCGAAGCAACTCATGATCCGGCTCGGCCAGCCCGAAGACCTGGCTCTGGCCCAGGCGAGAAAGGCCCTGGTGCGCGACATGATTTTGCTCGTACTGGCGGCGGTCATGGCCGTGATTACTGCCTGGTTTGTGGGGGAGCTGACTATCATGCGCCGTCTGGGGCGGCTTCTGTCCGCCGCAAACAGCCTTGGTACCGGTGATCTGAATACGCGGACCGGGCTCGATTACGGAGAAGGTGAGCTTGGCGTGCTTGCGGCGGCATTCGACCGCATGGCCGAGAGCTTGCAGATTCACGATTACGACCGGCGGAAGGCTGAAGAAGAGGTCTGCATACTTAACGAGGATCTGGAGGACCGGGTTGCACAGCGCACCTCCGAACTGGCCAGAGCCAACGGGGATTTGCAGATTGCGCTGGAAAACCTCCGTCAGGCCCAGGGGCAGCTGGTCATGTCCGAGAAGCTCGCTGCCCTTGGCGGGCTGGTGGCCGGGGTGGCGCACGAAATCAATACGCCTGTGGGTGTGGCCCTGTCCGCCACCTCGACCATGGCTGAAAAGAACCGGGTCATCAGCGACCTTTTTGCCACGGGCGAAATGAAGCGCTCCGACCTGACGGAATATCTGGAGTCCACACGCGAGGGCGTGGAAATGAGCCTGATCAATCTGAATCGGGCCTCGGACCTGATCCGAAGCTTCAAGATGGTCGCGGCGGATCAGGTTTCCGAGTCCCGGCGCAGCTTCAACGTGTGCGAGTACGTCGGGCAGGTGCTCCTGAGCCTGCGGCCCAAGCTCAAGAGAACCGCGCACCGGATCGAGGTCGAATGCGACGAGGACCTTGTTATCGACAGCTATCCCGGAGCGTTTTCCCAGATTCTCACCAACTTCATCGTCAATTCCCTGACCCATGCCTTCGCCGACAAGGAGGTTGGCCTGATGCGCATCGAAATTGCAAAGAATGACGGCATGCTCAATTTGACCTATTCGGACGACGGGTGCGGCATCGCCCCCGAATTTCAGGACAGGATCTTCGATCCATTTTTCACTACTGCCCGGGCCAAGGGGTCCACCGGTCTTGGCCTGCACATCGTCTTCAACATCGTGACCAGCACCCTGGGCGGAACCATCACCTGTTGCAGTGCCCCGGGCCAGGGCACCACGTTTCAGGTGCGCATGCCTATGCAAAGAGAGAACGCATGACAGACCGCGACGAGATTCTGTTCAAGGACGAGATACAGCCTCTGGCTCCAGCCCATTCCGTGGAGAATGACGGCTGGAAGATTCTGATCGTGGATGACGAGGCGGATGTGCACAGCGTCACCGTCTACATGCTCGCCGGTCAGGAGTATGCCGGTCGCAAATTCAATTTCCTGCATGCCTACAGCGCGGAAGAGGCCAAGATAGTCCTGGCGGAGCAACCCGACATCGCCGTGATTCTGCTCGATGTGGTCATGGAGACCGACGACAGCGGGCTGCGGCTTGTCAGATACATCCGCGAGGAACTCAACAACTACAGCGTGCGCATCATCCTGCGCACCGGGCAGCCCGGCAAGGCTCCGGCGGCGAAGGTCATCCTTGAGTACGATATCGACGACTACAAGGAAAAGACGGAGCTGACCCTGGAGAAGATGCTGGTGACGCTCATCTCTGCCCTGCGCAGCTACAGTTTCATCACCACCATAGAAAACAACCGCAATGGCCTGCGGCGCATCATCGAGGCTTCTTCGGACATCTTCGAACGCCAGTCCCTGCAGAAGCTCGGTTGCGGCGTCCTGAGCCAGCTTACGTCCATCCTGCAGCTCAGAAAGGATGCCGTGTATACCCAGGCGTCAGGTCTGGCGGCTTCGGGCCTGCAGGGCGAATCACTGGTTTTGGCGGCCACCGGGGAGTTCAGCAAATATCTGGAAAAGCCCATCGACCAGATTCAAAGCGAAATGGTGCACAGGGCGCTGGGTCGGGCCAGATCCCAGCCTCATGGCTTCTACTGCGAGGATGACAAGTGCGCCTGGTATTTCAGGAGCAAGACGGGTTCGGACAATTTTCTGTATTTCGAGATCTCGAAGGATCTGGACGAAAACGATCGCGATCTGCTCGAACTCTTCTTCACCAACGTGTCCCTGGCCTTTGACAATCTGTATCTGAACAAGGGCATCGAGGACACGCAAAAGGAGGTCATCTTCCACATGGCCGAGACCATGGAGTGCCGCTCGGCCGAGACGGGCAGCCATGTCCGGCGTGTCTCGGAGTATGTGCGCCTGATGGCCCTCAAATACGGACTCGGCGAAGAACAGGCGGAAATGCTCAAGCTGGCTTCGACAGCCCATGATCTGGGCAAGATAGGCATCCCCGATTCCATTCTGAACAAGCCCGGCCCGCTCACGCCGGAGGAATACGAAACCATCAAGAGCCACGTGCAGCGCGGCTACGACCTGCTCGTGAACTCGACAAGCCCCATCATCCAGACGGCAGCCCGCATCATTCTGCTCCATCACGAGCGATGGGACGGAGCAGGCTATCCGCAGGGACTCGTGGGCGATGAGACGCACATTCACGGCCGTATCGTGGCCGTGGCCGATGTGTTCGACGCCCTGTCCAACCGGCGCGTCTACCACCAGGCGTGGAACTGGGACAAGGTCTTCGCGTATTTTCTGGAAGAGAGCGGCAAGCATTTTGACCCGTGCCTGGTCGACATCCTCCTGGAGAACAAGGAAGAGTTCATGGCCATCTGGGAAGAATACCACGACGAGTGCGGGGTCTGTTCGGGAAGCCGGGACGCGCTCCCGCCGGAGTCCTCCCTTCCCGCATGATGGGGGCTCGTCTGGCCGTGATTACAGTTTCGTCATCCGCTACCCGTCTGTCCTTGCTGGGCGCATGCTCGCGGGAATGATGGTATCTCCGGGACTTTTTGCGATGGCGTAATGAAAGAGCGTGCCGGATTAGAACTGGCAATTAAGCAATGCGAAGCAACCCATAAAGCTATTCGAAAACATCTGGAGATCATCATGGCCAAGAATACAGGCGAAGGATACCGTAAAGGCAGCGTCAATGACCGCTCTCAGGTCAAAAATTCCAAGACCGGCCAGTGGGTCAAGCGTGATACGGAAACAGGAGAGTTCATTGAAGTGAAACAGGACGGGGAACCTTTCAAGGGCGTTGCGAAGGTGAGGTAGACGACCGCAGGGAATAAAACCCAACAGGATCAACGCTGATCGAACTCTCCTGCTCGCTGGGTGCCCTCGAACTTTGAGTCAAGAATAACGCCAGGAATTCCTCATCATAGTCATCGCGAAGGCTCCTCGCGATGACGGTTCGCGTATGCAATCGGCACAAAAGGTCCTTCCTGCAAAAAAGGTTGGCCCTTTTTTTATGGGTGAAATTCGAAATCTTTCTGAAATTTTATGCTGAACAGTAAGTACAAAATTGACATTCTCTGGAGGGTAAAGGGGATGTTTTTGCGCATTTCGCAGCTAAATCATGCAGCTTGCAAATATGCAATACGTACCTGATAAGTATGTATGACAAGATAAAATTGAGTTGCGCGCTCGCGTTTGGTGATATATGAGCAACCAAAATTTATAAGTATCAATCCGTATTCGATGCTTTGAAGGCAAATCTTGAATGGGTTGCTGGCCGATGAGAACAATTCTCTGGAACTGAACGCCTGCAGGATTTGTCGGCTATATCGCAAGCATGGCGAAAACGTCTTGTGTCATACGTTCCTGACGGGCTATGGAGCGTGACATTTTGCCGAAGTTGTTCCACGCGCCGCAATCCGGAGACCGGGAATGATCATCAAGAGTCGAGACCCGAAGGACAGGGATATTGCCGAACTCGATACGTTGCTGAAGCAGGCCGACGCTCCCGCCAAGCGCTTTCTCATCGAACGCGAGCTGCGGGCCATGAAGGTCGGGATAGCGGGGGAGGAGGACTGCGCATACTACATCAACTTCTATTTCGGAAAATCCGACAACTGGTGCGTGATCCATGACCTGCGCATCGAACACCAGGGCAGCGTGGCCCAGATCGATCATCTGCTGATCAACCGCCTCTTCGAGATCTACGTCATCGAGTCGAAGAACTTCTCCTACGAAGTGGCCATCAACAACAGTGGAGAATTCACCCTCAAAAGCGGCTCCCATTCCTTCGGCATCCCGTCGCCCATCGAACAGAACAAACGCCACATCTTCCTACTGGAAAAATTTATCACCACCCACGGCCTCACCCCCAGCAGACTCGGCCTCCCCGTCGTCCCCCGCTACAGAAGCCTGATCCTCATGTCCCCCAAGTCCGTCATAACCAGACCGGACAGGAAGACGTTCGATACTGACATAGTGATCAAGGCCGATGCGTTGCGGACGAAAATCGACGAGTTCGTGGACAGGATGAACCCTCTTCAGGATCTGGCCGCCCTCGGGAAGTTCTCAAAGATCAAGACTGTTGCCGAATTCGCAGAGTCCCTGCGGTCACAGCATTCAAGCACCTCCATCGACTACCGCAAGAAATTCGGGATCCAGGCGGGGACTGATCCGATCCAGACCGTGATCGACAGGAGCAATGGCACGGGGGAGCAGAGGGAAAAGAAGTATTACTGCTTCAAGTGCAGGAAGGCGATTCCGGATAATGTGGCGCGGTTTTGTTGGAATAATAAGGAGAGGTTTGGGGGGAAGGCGTTTTGTTATGAGTGTCAGAGCAGAGTAAAATAATTGTGAATTATGTTGAATAAAAATGTATTCTTAATATTTCATAAAATTATTAAGCGTATAAATTTTGATAATCCTTTAATTAAATTGCATGAATTATGAAAAAAAATTTATCGAAAGCATGGAGTAATGTTCGATTTTGTACGTGGGAGTACGAAAAACAAACCGAAATGAAGCATAAAGTTATTAAATATTATTTGCCTATATGGGCTAAAATATTGAATAAAAAAAATATGCCATTGTCTTATATAGATGGATTTGGTGGAATTGGGGCGTACCATACGATGGAAGATGTAATAAATCAATGTTATAAATCTAATAATTATGGTTCTCCAATTTTTTCGATGCAAGAAATGTCAAATTTATTAAAAAAAGATCAAATTAAAAGTGCGAATGCGATAATAATCGATAAAAAAATTTCAAATATTGAAAATATTAAGAAAATTGTTGAACATATTGGTATTCATAATGTTAATGTTAATTATATACATGGCGATTTTGATATAGAAATAAATAAATTTTTAGATAAAGTTAAGGTAGAGAATGGCTGTCCAAATTTTTTTCTTATTGATCCATTTGGATTTACGATAAAATTAGATACGTTACGCAGAATAATGAGTCTTCCTGCAACAGAAATTCTAATTAATTTTATGTATAATGCAATTTCAAGACATATTAAGAATGAAAATTATAAAATAAATAATATATATGATGAATTATTTGGCGTAAAAAATTGGAGAAATTTTGCTGATGTTGTTGGTGAAGAAAAAGAGTTAGCTCTTGTTAATTTATTTAGAGATCAGTGTAAAAAATTTGCGAAATTTGTATATCCTTTCAAGCTAAATTTTCCAGAAATAAATCGTCCTTATTATTATTTATTTCATTTATCAAATAATTATCTTGGATGTAAATTGATGAAGGAGGCTTTTGCTGCAAACAATAAAGGCGAGTTTGAGTATCGTGGGAACAGGACAGTTCAACACAATTTTCTGAGTTCATTAGGAGGCAAGCATAATATTCCACAATTTAATAAACTATGCGGTAAATGTTTTATTCTAAATAAGAAAAATTATTGTAGGGCATGTATTGCAGAATTAATTGACCAAAAAACAATTACATTTGAAAATTTTGTTGAAAAAATTGTCGACACGATACCATTTACAGAAAAAGAAATTAAGAATATGGTTAATGACTTTGAGGCTAAACAATTTTTAAGAATTGTTTCAACTCGACGGCGTAGAAGTGGTTTAGAGCGAACAGATATTTTAAATTTTATTTAGCAATATTATATGGCGAAATCAAAAATTGAATGGACGGACGTTACTTGGAATCCAACTACGGGATGTACGAAAATATCTGAGGGGTGTAAGAATTGTTATGCTGAAAAAATGGCGAAACGTTTACAATTAATGGGGCAAAAAAAATACAAAAACGGATTTCGCTTAACTTTGCATGAGGATTCTTTGAATGACCCGTTTCTTTGGAAAAAAAATAAACTTGTATTTGTTAATTCAATGAGTGATTTGTTTCATGAAGACATACCTTTTGATTTTATATCTTCTGTATTTAAAGTTATGAATGCTAATCCACAGCATGTATTTCAAGTTTTAACTAAAAGAGCATCTATATTAAAAGAGTATGGAAAGTTTCTTAATTTTACAGATAATATATGGTTAGGCGTGAGCGTTGAAGATCAAAATACTACAAGTAGAGTCGGTTTAATAAATGATATTAAAGCTAAAATTAAATTTGTATCAATTGAACCGTTAATCGGTGAAATCATTAATATCAATCTTGACCAGATAAACTGGGTAATTGTAGGCGGAGAGTCAGGATCAGGGGCTAGACCAATGAAGGAAGAATGGGTTCTTTATTTAAAAAATTTATGTTTAAATAGAGAAGTCCCATTTTTTTTTAAGCAATGGGGCGGCGTTCGCAAAAAGAAAAATGGAAGACTTTTAGAGGGAAAAGAATGGAATCAATTTCCATTACATGGATTTAATTGTTTTTAATGTATGACCTTTGCTGAAGGTTAAAGAAGCCAATGCGGTCTGGTTGACCTGCCGGGAGCCCCTGCAAAGCCAGGGGGGAGGTCTAGAATCTTGATTTAACTCTGGCCATCTCACCCTCATGGCCCGCGCCTTCCGCATAGAATTTCCCTGATCCACCTATCTGTGACATCTTGTGCAGGTACGCTGTGCTCTACCCGTGTGGGCAGGGATGATCGAAGATCTGATCGAAGATCTGCCCCTTATTGTACAGCCAGCCGCCGTCCCGCCATAAGCCCCAACAGCGCCAGCGTCGCAAAGGCTGTGACCTGAACGAAAAAATCGCGGGGCAGATTTTGAATCTTGATTTATCTCAAGGTATACCCCCCTCATGGCCAGCCCCCTCAGCATAGAATTCCCATGAGCCATCTATCACGTGACCTCCCGCGGCAACGCCAAGGCAGCCACCTTTCCTGATGACATCGACAGGAATACCTTCCTAGCCGTCCTCCGGCAGACGTTGCGCAGGTTCAATGTGCTTTGCCATGCCTACTGCCTGATGACCAATCACTTCCACCCGCTCCTCGAAACCTCCGACGCCAATCTGTCCAAAGCCATGCGGTAACTCAACAGCGTGTACACGCAGGCCTTCAACCGGCGGCATCGGCGTGTATGGCATGTGCTTCAAGGCCGGTTCAAGGCCATTGTGGTGGATCGGTAGGCGTATCTTCTGGAACTCTGCCTCTATGTCGTGCACAACCCCGTGCGGGCCAGAATGGTCAAAGACTCATTAAAACGAGTGGCCCAGCTACCGGGCGACCGCCGGACTTATCCGGCGAGAAGAATCAAGATTCAAGTTCTGACTCATGCCCTCCTGCCCCTTGCCCTCCACGGGAGCACCCCTGAACAAGGCCCTGGCCGGTGCCTTGAAGAAGGCGAAGCAGCTTGCGCGCGCAGAGGGTGGTCCCGTCGAGGCGTGCGCTGAGACGTTGGAGGCGAAGGGCTCTCGCAAGCGGTCTGGGAAAGATTCAGATAGTTCTTGAATCAGTTTATGCGGTGGGGTATGGATTCAACGTTGTGGGATGTTTCTTTGCATTGGATTTTTTTTTAATTCTGTAGATCATTTTTTTGGCAATTAATTATACCTTGTTTGGGTGGTGCAATATTTGACATAAGATGATCAAGGTGTGTGGATGCAGCACAATTCTAGAAAAATTACATTTGCAATTACTTTTATTTTTGGATTGTTGTTGATTTTCGGGATTGATTTTTGGGTTGCCGAAAAGATTTCTGCTCAAAGAAAATTGAAGACGTTTTCGTCAGCAAATTTTCTTTCTGAGCGTCTGACAAATGTTTTTGCGAACAGGTTTGACGCCCTTGAAGCCGTGTCTGCTCTATTTCTGCTCCATCCTGAAACAACGCCTCAAGAATTCAGGCATTTTGCGGAAACGCTTTTGCGTTCCAACCCGCCCGTCAGGGCCATCCAGTATGCCGACTCTCAGACTCGGGTCAACTATGTCCACCCTTCGAAAAACAACGAGGTGACCATCAGCGAACCCATGAACCTGCTTCAGGACCCCGAGCGCGGGCCCTACGTTTCCAGAGCGATCAAAAACAGGACGGCCGTGCTTCAGGGACCGTTCGAACTCCGGCAGGGCGGCATGGGTGTCGTCGTGCGGCTGCCCATTTTCGACGGGGACGAATTCCTCGGGCTCGCCATCGGCGTTTACGACCTCGACGCGCTCATCGCGGAGGCGTTCAGCGGTTTTGATACCTCTGAATACGTCATATCCATCGCCGACAAGAACGGAGTTTTTTTCCGGACAGGGAACCCGGATGACGACGCGGGCTACGCGCCGGATGATTCACAGATCAACGCCTCGAATCAGACCTGGAACCTGCACGTCGACCTGAAAACATCTTCCTTCTCCCAGCTTCCCCTGCCGCGCCTGACGATATGGCTGTTCGGCGTCGCCGTTCTCAGCCTGGCGAGTCTGTATGTCAGCACGTTGTATAACCGTGAACATCGCCTGCGGGAGCTTGTCGAGGAACGGACGCGGACCCTTACGGATGCCAATGACCGTCTACAGAAGGAAATCGTGGAAAGAAAGGAGGTCGAGTCGAATCTTCTGCAATACCGGAGCGTTGTCGAGCACTCCCGCGAATTCATGGCGGTGGTGGACAGGGATCACCGCTACACCCTCGTGAACAGGGCTTTCCTCGATCATCACCAGGTAGCGCCCGGGGATGTCATCGGTCATGCTGTCCGCGAGGTTATGGGAGATGCCCCTTACGAGGGTGTCCGGCCTTTCCTGGAGGAATGTTTCCGGGGAGCGGAGCAGAATTTCGAAATGCGGCTCTCATACCCCGAGAAGGGGCTGCGCGATGTCGAGGTGGAATACTACCCCATCCGTGACGATACGGGCGAAATCGGTCTCGTGGCCGCCGTCATCCGTGACGTGACCTCGCGTAATCTGCGCGAGAAGCAACTCAGGGAGAGCGAAGAGCGTTTCAATCTGGCCATGAACGCGTCGCAGGACGGCATATTCGACTGGAATCCGGTCACGAACGAAGTGTACTATTCGCCGGGCTGGAAGAGCATGCTCGGGTATTCCTCCGACGAACTGCCGAACGACTTCGCCGTATGGGAGAGGTTCACCCAGCCCGATGACATGAAAAAGACGCGCGTCCTTGTTGACGACCTCGTGGCCGGACGGATCGAGCGGTTCGAGTCGGAATTCAGGATGATGCATCGCGAGGGCCACTGGGTCGACATACTGGCCAGGGCGACGGCGGTGTTCGGTGCCGAAGGCCGGGCCGTCAGGATCGTGGGCACGCATGTGGACATATCCGAAAGGAAAAGGGCCGAGGCCGCCCTGGCCGAAGCGCACAAGCGGCTTTCCTTTCATGTGGTCAACTCCCCCCTGGGCGTCATCGAGTGGGAAGGCGGCACCCACATCAAGACATGGTCGAAGCAGGCCGAGGAGATCTTCGGATGGCGGGCCGATGAGGTTGTGGGCAAGAACTGGTCGGACTTCAAGTTCATTCATCCCGATGATGCCGAGCACGTGGCGGAAGCACTGGTCCCACTGTTCAAAGGCGACGTCTCGTTCAATACCTTCAAGAACCGCAATTTTAGAAAAAATGGGTCCGTGATCCATTGCCAATGGTACAACTCGACCCTCATGGACGATCAGGGCCGGATAATCTCCATTCTGTCGCAGGTGGCGGACGTGACGGAACTCAAGAACTACGAGGAGCGCCTGGTTCTCGCCAAGGAGCAGGCGGAGGTTGCCAGCGAGGCCAAGTCGCAGTTTCTGGCCAACATGAGTCACGAGATACGCACCCCTCTCAACGGCCTGCTCAGCATGCTGCAACTGACCGAGACGACGGAACTCGACAGTGAGCAGCGGGAGTACATCACCCACGCCCTGCGGTCCGGCCGGCGGCTTTCGCGCCTGCTCTCGGACATTCTCGATCTCTCCAAGGTCGAAGCGGGAAGGATGAGTGTCTTGGCGGAGCCCTTCGACATCCGGGACACCCTGGAGAGCATAACCCAGATGTTTGAACCGGCGGCCAGGAAAAAAGGACTGGAATTGCGGCTGGACATCAGCCCGGATCTGCCGGCGACGCTCCTCGGAGACGCGACGCGTTTGCAGCAGGTGCTGAGCAACCTCGCGGGCAACGCGGTCAAGTTCACGGAAAGCGGCTTCATTGAAATCGGGGCTCTTCCCATTCCTCCGAGGAAGAATGAGCAATGCCGGATTCTTTTCTGTGTGAAAGATACCGGGCTGGGTCTTGAGGCGGACTCCATCGACAAGCTTTTCCTGCCGTTCTACCAGGTGGAGAACTCCTTCACCCGCAACTTCCAGGGCGCGGGTCTGGGGCTGGCCATCTGCAAGCGCATCCTGGATCTCCTGGGCGGCAACATGGCCGTGGAGAGCGAAAAAGGCGAAGGCGCGAACTTTTGTTTCAGCGTGCCGTTCGAACTGCCCCGTGCGGACGAAAGACCGCGCACGCATCGGCAGGGCGCAGTTCCGACCGGGAAGCTGAGAATCCTTCTGGCCGAGGACGACTTCGTTTCGAACATATCGACCGTCAAGCTCATGGAAAAACAGGGGCATTCCATCGAGGCGGTTTACGACGGCGAGCAGGCGCTTGCCCGGCTCAGGGACGCGTCCTTCGATCTCGTACTCATGGATGTCCAGATGCCTGTTCTCGACGGCGTGGAAGCGACCAGGGCAATCAGGCGGGGAGAGGCCGGAGAGCAGGCCAGACACGTGCCCATCATCGCCCTGACCGCATACGCCATGGACGGCGACAAGGAGAAATTCCTGGCGGCAGGGATGAACGGCTATCTGGCGAAACCCCTGGAAAGGAGAGAGTTTCTCAAAGAGGTTGAACGGGTGACGAGGGTTGTCGCGCCGGCGTGAGATTTTGCGTGCACTCTGCCGGTATTCCCTCACCTCCAGGCTCATGCAAAAGCGTAGTTTCTCCTTTAAATATCACTACGACGTCATGGACATTGATTGCGGTCCTATCGGCCTGCGGTTTCTTGGAAACGCGCCAGCACCTCACGCCCGTAGTCTTCCCGCACGGTGGTGAAGCTCGGCATTACCGCGTCCCATAAACAGGCATGGGGTCAAGCCTTCCTTTGACGAATCTGGCCTCATGAGCCAGTTCACACTACTTGACCCTGTACCAAACACCCCGCCCCTGACCATTCCTTTCCAGCATCCCATTCTTTAGCAACCTCTGGAAATGCTCTTTCAGCGTATTTCTGCTGGTTCCGGTCAGGAGAGTCATTTCCTTGATGGTAACGCGACCGTGTTCGCGGGCGTGTTCCACGATGCGGCGGGACAGGTCCGGCAGGGTGTGTTGCAGCAGGCGTTCCCTTTCCATCTTGGCGGCCAGGCGTTGCATCTGCGTGTGCAGGGCGCGCAGGAAGAAGGTCAGCCATGGCTGCCAGTCCTGCGCATTCGAGTTCAGGGTAGCCTGGGTTTGGCGCAGGGCCAGGTAGTAGCCTTCCTTGTTCTGTTCGATCACGCTTTCCAGGGAACTGAAGGGCGTATAGGCATAGCCGCAGCGCAGCAACAAAAGCGTTGTGAGGATGCGCGAAAGCCTGCCGTTGCCGTCCTGGAAAGGATGGATGGCCAGGAAAGCCACTGTGAATATGCCGATGACCAGAAGAGGGTGCAGGCTCCGGGTTCCCAGAGTTGCCTGCGTCCAGTCCAGCAGTTCGCGCATGCGCCTCGGGGTGTCGAAGGGCGTGGCCGTCTCAAAGACGATGCCGATCAGCGTTCCCTCTGCGTCAAAGGCCGCCACGTTATTGGGTGACGTCTTGTAGTTGCCGCGATGCCTTTCGTCCTTGTCGCTGTGAAGCAGTAAGTCCCGGTGCAGCTGGCGGATATGGTTTTCCGTCAGGCTGATATGATCGAAGGATTTGAAAATCCGTTCCATTGTTTCCGCGTACCCGGCAACTTCCTGCTCGTCCCGTGTGGCAAAGGAGCCTATGGCGAGATTTGCCAGGAGCTTCTCCACGTCGCTGTCGGACAGGGCGCTGCCCTCGATTCGTGTGGAAGAGCCCACGCTTTCGATGGTCGCTACCCGTCGCAGGGCGGACAGCCGTTCCGGCGCGATCGATCCCAGAGCCTGCCACGCGCCTTTGAACTCGTCGATTTGGGCTGTCAGGGTGAGCATTTCAGGTGTGATGAAAAGGCTTTTCGTCGTGATCATGTCCGAAGACACATCCGATTTCATCCATTTTGTCAATCCGTTTTTCCATCCGATTCCATCCGATTTGTGTGAAAAACGGGGTAGTCCTCAAAAAACGAGGGGGAGGAGGGTCAGATCTTGAATCTTCGAGGGGGAGGAGGGTCAGATCTTGAATCTTGATTTTGTCAGTGCCTACTGCCTGATGATCAATCACTTCCACCTGCTCCTCGAAACTCCGAAGCCAATCTGTCCAAAGCCATGCGCCAGCTCAACAAAGCGGGACAGCGTCATCGGCAAAGCGTGTCTCGAATTCGGCTATAGCTAGGCCCAAGTGGCCCTTGCGACCAGCTTGCATTATTCGGCCGTGAGCAGGATTGCTCGGCGAGAGGATTCAAGATGTGACCCTAGACCTCAGTTTTTCTGTATTCGTCCCTGATCTTCCCTATGCAATTATCTTAGTATCTGCCAAAATAGAATACATTTCTATCTGAATACATTTTCGAACGCCATTTTGTAAAACAAGTCCTTCAATCAACTTTTCCATGTGAAATGGAATGGAGGACAACGTTATGCGCAGTTTCGAAGGATGGGCGCCGCCTGCAAGGGTCTGGGGGCCGTGGGTTGAGTTGACACAGTTGATGGGTGGGCCGCTGACGTATCGCGTCGATTTCGATACAATACCAAGTGCTCCGTCTACATTCGATGCTGAAATTCAATACTGGAAGGGACCTTCGAAAACGACGGATCTCGTAACAGGTCCTGGCAGCCATACATTCACTGCCGGAATCTGTTTTTGTGTTCAGCGGATTCGCTTCCGAAGCCATTCACTGGGTCAAACTGTTCAGGTGACGGTCACGCCATGAAACGTCTTTTGTTACGAACTGTGCTGGTATTATGTTTTCTTTGCGCCTGTCATCGCCATGCCGAGACACTCGAATTCACTGTCGGCAACGAATCGGTAGTGGTTGGAAAGGATCAGGCGAGCGTCGCCATTGGCAATGATGCCGCAAACCGCAGCCTGGTCTTCATAACCCTGCGGGAGGACATTGCGGTTCGTTTGCACAAGGTGACATCGCGCCATGTCGGAGACGCCATGTCCTTGCGCATCGGGGATATCTTTGAACTGAAAAATATCCCGATCGATGAGTCGTTTTTGCCCAAGACCCTGCATCTTGCCGTCGGTTCGGAGCAAGATGCGCAACGTATTGTCGACATGTGGGGTCGCAGGGAGTTTTGATTTGATGCTGGCGTATCAAAAAGAGCAGGGTCAGATCGTGAATCTTGAATTATCAGGTCTAGCTGAACTTTTGGCGAAGCCTCCTCGCCATGCTCTGGGAGAAGAATCGGCCCGGATCACCACATCTTCGACAACCAGAGATAAAGCCGAGTCATGGCGGCCTTGAAGCCCGTCCCGGGCAGGGTGACCATCAACACCCGTGCCCTGGACGTGGAGTGGTTGCTTACGAAGATGCTGGCGCTCATCAAGACACGTAAAAAGTGTCCGTAGTGAAGCTAATCCTGATATGCTCCAGCGGAGTATGTCAGTTCATAGCTGTGGCTGTAAATTTCCACGATGTTGCCAAATGGATCCTCGCAGTAGACCATCCGGTAGGGCTTTTCGCCAGGATAGTATTCACGGACGGGCATACGCTGCTTGCCTCCGTGGGCGACGATCTTGGCGGCCAGACCTTCGACGTCGGGATCCTGTACTGAGTAGTGGAACACGCCGGTCTTCCAATATTCGAAGTTGTCCTCACGGCGTGTGGAATTGGGGAATTCGAACAGTTCGATGCCGATCCTGTCGCCGGTTGAGAGGTGGGCGATTTTGAAGCTTCCCCAGCCTTCGCCAAAGACGTCGTTGCACATCACGCCGATGGCGGAGTCGTCTGCCTTGATTTCAGTGGGCTCCATGATCAGGTACCAGCCCATGACTTCAGTGTAGAATTTGACGGCCTCTTCAAGGTTTGTCACGGTGATGCCTATGTGGGAAAAATTTCTCGGATAAGTCATGTTTGTTCTCCTTTTTGTTTAACGATGAGAACAAAGTAATAACTTGAAATAATGACGCAAGAAGGCACTTTTTTCTTCGCGGCGAACCAATTGGTAAGAATAGAATCATCTCGCGGAAGTCGCGGGCATATTTTTTTTGAGGGGCGTTATGATCAGATACAATGACAAAGAATACCGCTGTCCCGTCGAAGTGACCATGGGAATGGTCAGCGGAAAGTGGAAGTGCTTGATTTTATGGCATTTGCATGAAGGCCCTGTCCGGTACAAGGAACTTGAGCGCATTGTTCCCGGGGTAAGCCAGAAGATGCTGACCCAGCAATTGAAGGAGATGGAAAATGATGGGTTGTTGGCGCGTACCGTCTTTCCGGAGGTGCCTCCTCGGGTGGAATATGAACTGACCGAGTTGGGACACAGCGTGTTTCCCATTCTCGAGACGATGCATAATTGGGCAGTTGAGAAGTTTGTCATTGAATCCGTCTGAGAATCCTAAAAAACAGCTTTCGATCTGATCTGATTGGTTTTGCGAGTATTCACCACGGAAAGTCGCTGAAAAGCGCTGAAAAGGGGCAGATATTACCTCGTGAATTTATTTGTCATATCCAATTTCCATGGCCAGACCTCTTCGCATAGAATACCCGAGGCGAGAAAACCTGATTTTCTGGCTCGTAGGAGCACTTTCTCTTGACCTCGGTCCTTTTGATGGGTGACGCCCCGGTATTTTGCCAACATGGGGGCTTGTGGCTTTTGTTGGGGTTAATCTTCGTTTCGGAGGAAAGAGATGCAGATGAAAAAACCAAGTTCAAGATCAGAACAGCCCCTAGTGTGTGCCCCCAGATTTGCGCGCCGTGGAAGCAGCTTCGTTTTGGTTCTCAAGACACGGACCTCCACAGACACACGAGTCCGGCGAGTGCGATAACGAGGAGAAGGAGGCGCCTGAAATGCGCGACGGGGATGTGTCTGATGACGGGAAACGCGCACAGCGTGCCCAGCATTGTGGCCGGCACGCCGTATAACGCGTAGCCGAGCACAGCCTGGGTGTAGAGCCCGGCTCCGGCTTGAAGGGCACATGTCATGGATCCGCGGAGGATGAAGAACACGCCGAGCGTTCCCAGGAAGACCCGTGGCTGCCAACCGACATACAGTCCGTAGGCGCCCACAGGCGGCCCATCGAACGATATGGCCGTCCCCAGCAGGCCCGACCCGAACCCGGCGGCGCCCCCATATCCCCACGATTCGGCGCGGGCGGCTTTGATGCGGAACGTGAGCTGCCAATACACGTAACACAGCAGCAATGCTCCGACTGCGCCTTGCAGAATGGCCCCGGACAGCATCTGGAGGGCGAACAGGCCGGCGAACGCTCCGGGGATCGAGCCAAGCAGCATGGGCAACATGGCCGACATGCGACAATGGCGGAAATGCAGGCACGCGAGACACCCGTCCATGGCGACGTTGGTGATGCAGGTCAGCGGTATGAGTTCATGCATCGGGATGAACGTGGCGGCTATCGGAACGGCTATCATGGCACCGCCTATTCCGCTGACGCCGGAGACGAAACCGCCGACAAGCCATATGCCGAACACAAGAAGAAACTCAATTCCAGGCATCTGACACTCTTTTTCGGATGCTATCAGACCGTATTTCAACGGTCTGCGATTTTGATTTTCAGCAAGAGCTGCAGCACCTTGCGCAGCGCATGACGCCATACTTCGGTCCTCGTGCAGCAAGCCGTCCCAGCGTAAAGGGATGAGCCTCCCGGACTCGGACGAACGAAAAAAAACAGGAAGCGCTCCGTCGTCCCGGACACTTCCCGTTTCTCAACATCATTGAAACGGTCGTTCAGCTACTCCTTTGCCCGGTATCGTGCAACACGGAAGTTGTGCAGTTTTTTCAACGCATGAAAAAGGGGCACCCATGTAGACGCACGGAGGGGGTCACGCACGGGGGGGGCAGATCTTGAATCTTGATTTTTTTCCGGTTATATCGCCCCCATGGCCAGACCCCTCCGCATAGAATTCCCGGGAGCCGTCTATCACGTGACGTCCCGTGGCAACGCCCAGGCCGCCATTTTTGCTGATGACGTCGACAGGAATACGTTCCTGGCCGTCCTCCGTCAGACTTTACGTCGGTTCAATGTGCTTTGCCATGCCTACTGTCTGATGACCAATCACTTCCATCTGCTTCTTGAAACCCCGGACGCCAATCTGTCCAAAGCCATGCGCCAGCTCAACAGCGTCTACACGCAGGCCTTCAACCGGCGGCATGGACGGGTAGGGCATGTGCTGCAAGGGCGGTTCAAGGCCATTGTGGTGGACCGGGAGGCGTATCTTTTGGAGCTGTGCCGGTACGTCGTGCTCAATCCCGTGAGGGCCGGGATGGTCAAGGATGTCGGGAAACACCCGTGGTCCAGCTACCGGGCTACCGCCGGATTCGACAAGGAGCCGGAGTTCCTTTCCGTGGGCTGGATTCTGGAGCATTTTGGACTCGACCGGAAAAGCGCACGCATGGAATATCGACGTTTCATCGAGGCGGGGATGGATGAGGAAGACTCACCTTGGGATGAGTTGAAGGGGCAGTGTTTCCTCGGTGACGATGCGTTTCTCGAAAAGCTGTTTCCCATGCTCAAGGAAAAAAGCGCCCTCAGGGAAGTCCCCCGCATCCAGCGCTTCGCCGACCGCCCCAGTCTGGAGAGCATCCTTGCGAACACGGCGGGTAGGGAAGAGCGCGATAGGTCCATCGTCAAAGCGTGTCTCGAATTCGGCTATACCCAGGCCCAAGTGGCTGCCGAGACCGGTCTTCATTATTCGACCGTGAGCAGGATTATTCGGCGCGAAGAATCAAGATTCAAGATCTGACCCTTGCCTTTTGCTCTCGCCAACCCATGCTAGCAGGCCGTCGCAGGCGGTGTCCATGCATCACGTGTTGGCCGCATCAAAGCAACAGTGACAAGTACCGAGAAGGAGTGAGACATGCCGAATACGCAGAAGGCCTACAGCCGCGCCAATACCAGCTTTACCCTGGATCTGCCTGACTGGGCCATCGAGGAGCTCAATGTCCTGCCGACACACTTTGAGACCGTGGAGGCTCGGATGGCGGCGGTGATCGAGTTTTCGCGCCGCAATTTCCAGAGCAATACGGGCGGACCTTTTGCCGCGGGGATTTTTGAACGCGATTCCGGCAGGCTCGTCGTGATCGGGGTCAATCGGGTCGTGCCTTTCCAGTGCTCCTCGGCGCATGCGGAAGTGGTCGCCATCTCTCTGGCCCAGAAACTGTTGGGAGTCTATGATCTGGGGGCTCCCGGACTGCCTGCTCATCAGCTGGTGGTGAACTGGCGGCCCTGCGCCATGTGTTTCGGCGCGGTGCTGTGGTCGGGCGTCCGCTCGCTGGTGATTGCCGGCGAGGGGCCCGAGCTGGAGGAGATCACCGGTTTCGACGAAGGTCCGGTCCATCCCGACTGGCGTGCCGAGTTGGCACGGCGTGGAATAGACGTCGTGGAGGATGTCCTGCGGACGGAAGCGCTGGAAGCCTACCGGGAATTCGCCGCCAGCCAGTCGTTTGTCTATAATGCTCGACTGGGGATGGACTGAGAGCCCGCTTCTGGACGCGTAGAACAAAAAACGCTCTCGATACCGACCCTGACACTGAAAGCAGAATGGTCGTTTGCCCTGATCGGAATCTAAGCTGCCCCGTTCCACTTTGTGTGATTTCCTTCTTGTGTCTTACGTCGGAGCGCAAGTATTCACTCGCCGCAGAACGTTTTTTTTGCGGTGGTGGCGATTGAAATCTAATGAAAGGAAAAATGACATGCGTCGGACCGGAAGAATAGTAAGCTGGAACGAGGAACGCGGTTTCGGCTTTGTCAGGCCCGATGACGGCGGGGACGACGTGTTCGCGCATATTTCAGCTTTCCGTGACCGGGCGCGAAGGCCGTACGTTGACGATACCGTGAATTTCTTGCCCGGCAGCGACGCCAATGGTCGCCGCAGAGCTGAGCAGGTCGTTTATTCCGGGGCCCTGCCTGTTCCAGGCGGTTGCGGCTTCGTTTCCCTTGGCCTGGCTGGCGCTGCGCTGTTCTCCGTTTTCGGTGCTTCCGTGACAGGCCGCCTGCCGTCCTTTGCCTCCGGCTGGTACGTCGCCGTGAGTCTCGTTGCCTTCCTCGTCTACGCCAAAGACAAGTGGGCCGCGCGCGGGGGGCGATGGAGGACGCAGGAAAGCACGTTGCACCTGTTATCCCTGGTCGGGGGATGGCCCGGTGCCTTGGCGGCCCAGGCCATGCTGCGTCACAAATCCCGCAAACAGTCGTTTCGCGTCGCCTTCTGGTGGACCGTCGTGATGAACTGCGGCGTCCTTGGTTGGATGCTGACGGAACGTGGAAGGCAGTTTCTTTGGTCGTTCATGGGAGAGTACGCCGACATGGGGTTCGTGGAAGTCTTCAAGGCGATTATCGGCGGGTGAGCTGATCTGGCAGTAAATATTGCAGCGAGTCATTTTGGATTCATTTCAGGAAGTCGTCATTTTTGATGGCTGCCCCCCAGTATTTGCGGCATTTTGCGCGATTGGCCTCCCTTGGCCTCTGCGGAATTTTATCGCGCACTTCATTGACACCCAGTCTCATGTTTGAAAGACCTCAGTAACATTCCCGTAACATTGCGGTCGGTTCCAAAGCGGTCGCATTATCCAAGGAGAGAGGATGAAAACTATCGGCAAACTGTTTTTGGCAGTGGTCATGCTTGCTTTCGTGTGCACCGGCGCCATGGCAGGCACTCTGGAAAAGGTGCAGAAGGATGGCCAGCTCATTTTGGGTGTCAGCGAAGGCGTGGCCGGTTTCTCCGCGCCGGATTCCAACGGCCGCTGGGCAGGTTTCGACGTGGACATGGGCCGCGCCGTGGCCGCTGCCGTGCTGAAGAACCCCGAGGCAATAAAGTTCGTTCCGCTGGCTTCCAAGCAGAAGATCGTGGCCGTGTCTTCCGGCCAGGTGGACCTGTCCCGTGGCACTACCTGGACCATGAAGCGCGACTGCAAGCAGGGCGTGGATTTCACCGCTGTCCTGTTTTACGATGGCCAGGGGTTCATGGTGAAGAAGAGCCTGGGTGTGGACAAGGCCCTCGATCTTGACGGCGGTTCCGTGGCCGTGGTCTCCGGCACTACCTCCGAACTGAACGTGGCCGACTTTGCCCGCGCCAACGGCATCAAGCTGGAAACCGTGGTCTTCGAGTCCAAGAAGGAGGCCTTCAACGCCTATGTGGCCGGCCGCACTGACGCCTTCACCACCGATGTCAGCCAGCTTGCGTCTCTGCGGGCAGGCGCCGCCGATGCCGCTGAGCACATCATCCTTCCCGAGGTGTTTTCCAAGGAACCTCTTGCTCCCTTCGTCCGTCACGGCGATCAGCAGTGGAAGGATCTGGTCACCTGGGTTCTCTTCGGCCTCATCGAAGCCGAAGAAAAAGGCATCACCCAGGCCAATGTCCTGGAGATGAAGGCTTCCTCCACCGATCCGCTGATCCAGCGCATGCTCGGCGCCACCGGCGATACCGGTTCCTTCCTCGATTTGGACAACGACTGGCTCGTCCGGGCCATCCAGGCCGTTGGCAACTACGGCGAGATGTACGACCGCAACTTCGGCCCCAAGAGCGCCCTGAATATCCCTCGCGGCTACAACAACCTGTGGAACAAGGGTGGTTTGATCTACGCCATGCCTATCCGCTAACGAGCCGAAACGAAAGAAATCCGCATGACGCACCGGCCGGGACAATCGGCCGGTGCGGTTCTTTGTTCACTCCCCCAAAAGGAAGCCAGCCGTCTTGAACACGTCCAATCTGAAAGAACAGTTGCCCGCTCTTTTGATCCAGGCCCTGGTGGTCGGAGCTATCCTCTACGTGGCCCTGCAACTGTTCCACAACACCCAGGCCAACCTGGAGGCGCGCAACATCGCCTCGGGGTTCGATTTCCTGTCCGTGGAGGGCGGCCTGCCCATCAACGACAGCCTGCTGCCTTACACCCCCGCGAACACTTACGGCCGGGCTTTTGCCATGGGCATCCTGAACACCCTGTTCGTGTCCGCACTGGCCATCGTGCTGGCCACGGTCCTCGGAGTCATCGTCGGCGTGGCCCGCGTATCGCGTAACTGGCTGGTGGCGCGCCTGGCCGCCGTGTACGTGGAGGTGCTCAGAAACGTTCCGCTGCTGCTGACCCTGTTTTTCTGCTACTCCACGCTGCTGGCCTTCCTGCCGTCCCCGCGCAAGAGCCTGGTTCCCTTTGGCGACATTTTCATCAACAACAGGGGGGCGTATGTGCCCCGTCCGCTCTTCCAGGATGGCATGGGCTGGGTGATTCTGGCTCTGGTCGCGGCCATTGCGGCCTCGGTGGTGCTGGTTCGCGTGTCCAGGCGGATGCGCGATGAAACCGGCCGTGGCCTGCACTCGGGGTGGATGTCCCTCGGACTGATCGTCGGGCTCCCCGCGGCCGTGTATTTCCTCACCGGCCAACCCCTTGAATTCGACGTGCCCGAGCTCACGGGATTCAATTTCAAGGGCGGCATGGTGCTGCGGCCCGAATTTTCGTCTCTGCTCATCGGTCTGGTCCTGTATACCGCCGCCTTCATCGGCGAGAATGTGCGCAGTGGCATCCAGTCCGTGGACGCGGGCCAGTTGGACGCGGCCAAGGCCCTGGGGCTCAGCCCGGGACCGATCATGCGTAAGGTGATCCTGCCGCAGACCCTGCGCGTCTGCATCCCCGCCACCACCAACGATTACACCAGCCTGATCAAGAACAGCTCCCTGGCAGTGGCCATCGGCTATCCGGACATGGTCTCCATCGGCGGGACCATCATCGGCCAGAACGACCAGGCCATCGAGGTCATCGGCATGTGGATGGCGGTCTACCTGACCATCAACCTGGCCGTCTCCCTGGTCATGAACTGGTTCAACGCCAAGGTGCAACTGGTGGAACGATGAACGAACAACTCAAGACGTTCACCCCATTACCCGACGCCCCTCCGCCCGTGGCCGACTCCGGCGTGTTTCTCTGGTTGCGGACCAACCTCTTTTCCGGCTGGTTCAACTCCGTGCTCACGGTACTGGCCTTGCTGGTCCTGGCCAGGACCGTCCCGCCGCTGGTTTCCTGGGCGTTCACCAACGCCACGTGGGCCGGCGGACCCGATGCCTGCGACGGCTCGGGCGCGTGCTGGACGTTCATCGCGGACAAGGCGCGGGTCATGCTGATCGGCACCTACCCGCCGGAACTGGTCTGGCGCCCTGTGGCGGCGGCCATCCTGTTCGCTGGCGTGATCGCGGCCACGGTCAGCGGACGGTTCGGCAAACGTGTGCTGGCCGGAGCATGGCCCGCATTCTTTGTGGCCGCCGTCTGGCTCGTGGGCGGCGGCGCGGGGTTGGCCGAGGTGGATCAGTCCATGTGGGGCGGGCTCATGCTCTCCCTGGGCCTGGCTGCGGTGGGCATCCTGTTCTCGGTACCTTTCGGCATCCTCCTGGCTCTGGGGAGGCAGTCCCGGATGGTCGGCATCAGCTCCGTCTGCATCGGTTTCATCGAACTCATCCGGGGCGTTCCGCTCATCACCATCCTGTTCATGGCCTCGGTGATGATGCCGCTGTTTCTGCCTGTGAACCTCCAGATCAACAATCTGCTGCGGGTCCAGGTGGGTATCATTCTCTTTTCCTCGGCCTATATCGCCGAGGTTGTACGCGGCGGACTGCAGGCTGTGCCGGCTGGCCAGCTCGACGCGGCCAAGGCCCTCGGATTGTCACGCTGGATGATCACCCTCTTCGTGGTCCTGCCCCAGGCCCTGCGCTACGTGCTTCCGTCCCTGATCGGGCGCTGCATCGCCCTGTTCAAGGACACGTCCCTGGTCATCATCGTGGGCCTTCTGGATTTCCTCGGCATGGTCAAGGCCGCCTCCCAGGACCAGAACTGGCTCGGTCACGAGGTCGAGGGCTATGTCTTCTGCGCCGTGGTCTACTGGTGCATCTGCTTCGGCATGAGCCGATACGGCCGCAGCCTTGAAAAGCGCGGCCCCCAAACCAACAGGTAAGGATTCCATGACTTCAAGCGACATCATCATCGACGTGAAGGGCCTCAACAAATGGTACGGCGACTTCCACGTTCTCAAAAATATCGACCTCGAGGTGCGCAAGGGCGAGCGGATCGTCATCTGCGGCCCGTCCGGCTCCGGCAAGTCCACCCTGATCCGGTGCATGAACAGGCTGGAGCGTCACCAGGAAGGGACCATCATTGTGGACGGCACCGAGTTGACCGGCAATGTCAAAGGCCTGGAGAAAATCCGCCGCGAGGTGGGTATGGTGTTCCAGAATTTCAACCTGTTCCCGCACATGACCGTCATGGAGAACCTTACACTGGCTCCCATCTGGGTGCGGAAGATGCCCAAAAGGGAAGCCGAGGCCACGGCCATGCATTTTCTGGAGCGCGTGCGCATCGCCGAGCAGTCGGCCAAGTATCCCGGCCAGCTCTCGGGCGGGCAGCAGCAGCGCGTGGCCATTGCCCGGGCCCTGTGCATGAACCCGAACATCCTGCTTTTCGACGAGCCCACCTCGGCCCTGGACCCGGAGATGATCAAAGAGGTTCTCGATGTCATGGTCTCCCTGGCCGAGGAGAACATGACCATGGTGTGCGTGACCCACGAAATGGGCTTTGCCCGGACCGTGGCCGACCGCATCATCTTCATGGATGGCGGCGAAATCGTGGAACAGAATTCCCCGGAGGAATTTTTCTCCAATCCCCGCTTCGACCGCACCCGGCAGTTTCTCAGCCAGATTCTGCACCATTGATCCTGCCGGAGGCCTGTACCCCCAAGATCCAAATGGCCGCCGCGACCGGTTTGCATTACTCGACTGTGAGCAGGGTCATTCGGCGAGGAGAATCAAGATTCAAGATCTGAGCCGAGGGTGTCTGGCATTTCAGAGCCCACCTCAAAGTCTTTCAGGTCACTCAAAAGTCACCCTTGGATCGTGACCAGGAATTCTTCGGTCTCCAAATTCCAGGGATTCACGAAGCCAGGCAGCTTTTAGCCTGATGAATCCCTATTTTTTCTTGCCCTTTCCTCCACCGTGATCGTCTGTCTGTCCTGGGGCCATTGGACGGTCGT